>JAUZPI010000159.1 GCA_030706015.1 Bacillota bacterium | reverse complement strand
TTTGAATTTGTTAAAGTTGTATATAATGCTTCATGAGTTATTGCATTTACTTCTTCATCAAAAGCACCTAATTCTCTAGCATGAGTAGAATAAGCAGCTACTCCTTTTAAACCAAGAATCATTATATCCTGAAGACTTGCGATATCTGGATTCTTACCGCATACTCCAAATTTTGTACATCCTGTTGCTGGTGTCTGCTCACATTGATAGCAGAACATTGGATTTGGTTCACATGCCTTTACTTCTTTATTTTCTGATGTATTATCATTCTTCTTTAAAAAATCAAACATATTTTAATTTCTCCTTCTCTTTCAAATATCATAATTCAATATTAATTCATTTTGGATATTAATTCGGTCACATATGTTACGGATTTTTATTTTTTTTGCTTATGTTCAAAATATTTTTATTTGCATCACAAGAAATAAAAAATACTGAGTACAGACTTCTAAATAAATCAATCTGACACAGTATTTTAAACGATCACCGTCCTCATATTTAATTTATTGACAAAAATAATCATTGCTTTAGCATTCAATAAAAACAATGTAGTAAATATTATTTTCTAGTATACCTGGAATTGATTTTATACCTTACAATTTAAAATTTCCGTAACCCAGGGTACAGACATGAAATAAATATCTTACTTTATTAGAATTATAATTAGACATATTACATCCTTTATTGGTAATATAGGTACAAAAATGAGTTTAATATAACATTATCCCGCTGTAATATATATTGCCATAATGCTTGCAAGCTCCTAGAAAGTAAAGCTGATTATTAAATCAAAGAAAATAGAAAACTAAAACCAAATGCCGATATTATATCTTCAGTAAATCCAGAAAATCGGTATTTTTTAAATATCTATGCTCGTATTTACTAAGTTCATATTTTTGAATGTTTATATCATTTTTTACAACAACATAGTTATAAATTGCTTTTAAAATAGCTCTGTCTGGTCCAATAATCTCAATCCTCTCTAATACTCTGCCCACTAAGCTGAAAGCATTATATGTATCTCCTGAACAAACTCTTACCAAGGCTTGAAAGGCTAGCTTTCTATACTTTTCTATACCCACCTCAGATAAAGTATTCGCGGCTTTTCTAGCCTGCCCATATTCTTTTAAATACAATAATGCAATAATATGTCTCTGAGTAAAGACTCTTATTTCATGCTTGTCATCTTCAGCTGCTTTTATACCTAGCTCGCTTATTTCCTTTAGTCCCTGCCAATCCTTTAAGTTACTCTTTACATCGCATAGTACCCTCAATGCATCAATACTTACATTATCAATTAATAAGCATTGTTTTGCAGTTTCTTCCGCCTTATCATACTTCTTCTGATAAAAATAAGTCTCCGCTTTAACCCCTAAGGCTCCTGAATCTTTTGGATTATTTTGAAGTATTGTATCCAGAGACTCCTGACATTCTTCATAGTAATCCCCGCACTGTAAATCTTTAGCGAACTCAAGCATAGCATCTCTTTCTTTTATACCGTTAATAATATTTTCAAATAAATATTCAACAGCTGATGATGCACTAAAAACAAGTTTAACCCTATCTCCTATTCTCCGCCCCTTTGATTCACCAGCTAATTTTTCTAAAGGAAACCTCACTCCGCCATGCTTCTCAATCCAATTTGATAGCGCATTGTACTCGTCCGGATAAGTGTCCATGAGATATGGGATAATTGCAGATTTTGACCAGTTCATTTGTTGAAATTCAGCATAATCCTCACATTTCCAATCATTAAAACCAAGCCATCTTCCACGGCTTGTACGTATCATATTGTCCTCATGATGAGCTATTTCATGAACCAGAGTACTTAACATCTGTAATCTAAGATATGGCTCAATAACATTTAATTTTAATTCATCTCTATGGTATACATAAGAATATATAAATATCTTGCAATTATCAGGATAATATGTCCCTAGTGTTAGCGGTGTATATACTGGCCCTTCTTCATCACTGCAAAGCCTCCCAGTAAAGGGATCTCTGGTATCTGTATCCTTATTGCTAACCTTTTTCTCTTGATATTCTTTGCCCAGACAAAGAGCTATAGATTGTATACCGGATACTATATTGTATGGCAGCCTCTTCATAACTCCTAACAAATCTTCTCTGCAAGCTGGAAAGTGAATGTAGTCACTCTCATGTTTAACATTTATTTCAATAGCGTTTATATCAAAGGGATTTTCATAAACAACCATCTTAGTACTAGCTTTTCTATGGAAAATTGTTTTCTTTTTTGTACATCTCTTTCTGAAAGCTTCTTCAATAATCTGATTCAAACGCTCCTCTTTGATATTATCATTTGCATATTCATGGTTCTTCTCATTAATATATTTCCTTATATTGCTGTGAAAACTTCTCGACATTCAATTCCCCCTATATGTTCATTAATAATTCTTTTATCGGAACAACAAATCTTTTACTTATGCTAACACTTCCCTCTGCTGACCACAAAGGTGGATAGAAACCAAACCCTTCATCATCTTTTAATTGCGCTACATCCTGCTGCCAGCCCTCCCATCTTTGGGAACTATAGAATTCATCTAGTTTTCCTAAGGTTAACCAATGAATGAAGTCTGTATAGCCAATATCTAAGTCTTCCCACTGAAAAGTATCTGGTGCAAAGTAAAATATGTTACCCATTTCCCCTTCAAAAGCGCCTCCATTGATTGCAAATATTCCACCTAAAACATCAATTGCAACTATAAGTGCTCCGTTAATAGTTCTTTCAGCTTGGTCATCATTTATTCCATTACATGTTAACAAATCAACAGAAGATTTACCATTTCCTGAACCTAATAATCTAAACCAGCCACAATCAAACCATATACCTCCAGTCATGTAAGCAACAGAACCTAAGGTTGATTTTGTTGTAACTTGAAGTTTAACAAGTGTGCCTTCTGCGTGTTTTTGGTTTCTCTCTAACAGCTCACAGCAAACCTTTGCCTCGTTTAACCATTGAACAATCATTGGCCATGCAGTTTCTTCTGTATTTAATAATTCTTTTATTGTTTTCATACAATTTCCTCCGTGCATCTACCAAACGACGCCTTCTAACTCCTATATCCTGCGGCTAATTCATCCCCTTGATTTATATCAATTTACTTTACATTCAAAATAAATACCTGTTCAATAAATAATGATAATTTAAAAATCATATGTATCAGCAAAACAATATTCCCAGCAAAGTCCGTGATCAATCTGTTTTTCAACCGCAGGACAGAACCATAGATTACTCCTGACTAACCACAGTTTTACCCGAGTTTTTATATCATCTTCCCATTTACATCACATTATTTATTCTCTAATAAAGCCACATACAAATGACTTTTTTGTCCTGGAATCTTATACATTCCTAAAGCATCTAAATATCTTAAAGCGATAGCCACAGTCTCATATGCCATGCTCTCATCACACTCAAATCCAAGCTTTTCAAATACATCATATCCGGTTAATTCTTTTAACCCTTTTAGTATATTTGCATCTTCTCTTATTTCATCAGTAAAGCTTTCATTAGCCCACCCCCACATCCAGGTATTCCTCTGATGTGCCCATGTTCCTATACATAAGATTTTAAATTCTAAAATCACCTTATCGTTATTTTTAAATTGTAGAGTTCTAGTCATTTGATCAAACCAATAACTTTCATACGATCCTATGTTGTAAATATCAAATAATCTTTTCTGCTTGTCTTCAAGTTCTTCATAACACTTATCAACAAACTCATCAAATTGCTCATCTGTCATCAATAGCACCTTCTATTCCTTTATTTAACACAAATAATTCACATAATACAGCGGTTAAGCCCACTATTCAACCAGATCATAAGCATCTCCTAATGATTCAAATGTATCTTGAAGCCAGAATATTGATTTTCCCTCATTTACTATTAAAGACTCCAGCAGTTCTGTGAAACTTCTAGCAACGATAGGCATATCTCCAGCCAAACCGTAAGTTTCATGGAATCCATCATAGCATAACCCTAATCTGTTTCTATTTAAATCTACTACCAGATAGTCACCATTAGCATCAGAAGCTATTGTAAAACAATCTATCGTAATATCGTTACTGTATTCTTCCGATGCTAACTCTTGTCCAAGAATAGCAGCATTGGCAGGAACAAACTTTTCTGCCGGAAGAATTTTGTAAGAAAAACCTTCAGTATTTACATATAAATCAATGCCACCACATATAGAGTAAAATTCTATAATATCCTCCGGTAATTCATAACCTTCAGCTACTTTAGGTAAACCATTAGGCGGATATACTATGCAATCTATAATATTTTTAACACGTTCTACAAGTCCTTTAATATTCATCTCGAATTCTCCCCTTTTCCACACACTACTCAAGTATTTCTTTTCCTCCAGCTTTATGAATAGCTCCATCTATCTATTCCGCCACCACCAAGCAAACTAGTATTTGCTGCATTTACAATTACTTCTACTGCTATCTTTACTATATCCCCTTTAATTAACTTAATTTCGTTTTTGATATATCTTTTATTTCTTTCTCGCTCACCATATATACTGCTTGAAGAATATACATCAACCCCATATGCTGAGACCTTCAATTCAATGCAATGAATATCTGACCAAAGTCTTTCTATTCTAATACAATTGCCACTCATTTTTTGTTCTCCTTAATAGATAACTTCCATAACATAACTTTATCCACATTGTACCACAACTGCATATGATTTAAAATGAATGAAGTTTAGACATTGCCCTCATTGCAGACATATATCTATTATTTGAGTTCACAAAAAGAACTATTACTTCGAAAGTTCACAGGTTTGTTTTATTTATTAAGACCTACTATGTGCAATGATATAGAAAACTCTATAAAGGAATTAGACTAAGGAGTCAAACAAAGAACCAGCAAACATGTATTGCCTGACATTAAAATAGCAGCTGCTCAGAAGCTAAACTACTTATTTGATAATAAGTTTATGTTAAAGAATAATTTTAAAAATTGAACTCTTTATTTACAGACAAAACAAAACAATTGCTATATAATTAGATTGGTTCATATATGTCTTTTGAAGAATATTATATGAAAAGCATAGCAAGAAGATTTGAATTAAATCTTCTGGAAGCTTAATAATCTTTATAGTAAAAGTCCTATATGGGCTTCTACGAGCAGACTGCCAGCGGTAATGAACAAGTTTAGTCTGCTCCGAACCAGGATAAGGAATACAAGGAGGATACATTGTGAAAATCTCAAAAAAAGATGCGTTGATGTGGTTTGAATTTTTTTCAATATTGCCAGAGGATGAGGAACCAATGATAAAGCAACAAGAAATCATTTACTCCACCTTTGCGCAAATTGAAGAAGCCATCGATCATAGAAATCATACGTTAATGTCGGAAATTAAAGGTTTGAAAACCTTGGAGAATAGAACTTTTTTTGTTGGAAATGAAAGTAAATTCCCTAAAGGATGTCGTTCTTGTTTGCTAGGAACCGGCTTAAGTGCAATTAGAAAAACGAACAAATGTAATTTAGAGTGTAAGTTCTGCTATAACTATGGAGAACTAGATAATATTGCTCC
>JAUZPI010000158.1 GCA_030706015.1 Bacillota bacterium | reverse complement strand
TTCTTTCTGACATGAATCTTAGCCATTCTAGCCACCTCCCTATCTTATAGAACTTCAGGTGCAAGTGATAAAATCTTGTTAAATTCTTTATCTCTTAGCTCCCTAGCAACTGGTCCGAATATACGTGTTCCTTTTGGTTGCTTATCTTCTTTTATTATTACAGCGGCGTTCTCATCGAATTTTATATATGAACCATCAGGTCTTCTTAAACCTTTTACGGATCTTACCACAACTGCTTTAACAACATCGCCTTTTTTAACAACACCGCCTGGTGTTGCACTTTTTACGCTAGCAACTATTATATCACCGATGTTTCCCCATTTTCTTTTGGAACCACCTAAAACTCTAATGCACATAATTTCTTTTGCTCCAGAATTATCTGCAACCTTTAATAAGGTTTGTTGCTGTATCATATATAAACCTCCTTTCAGTGTAAAGACTATTTAGCCTTTTCAACTATTTCTACAAGTCTCCATCTCTTATCCTTTGATAATGGTCTTGTTTCCATAATTAATACTTTATCATTAATTTTAGCTTCGTTATTTTCATCATGAGCTTTAAACTTAGTAGTTCTATTAACTGTTTTTCCATATAATGGATGACGAACTTTTGTTTCAACTGCAACTACGATTGTCTTTTCCATCTTATCAGAAACCACTTTTCCAATTCTTGTCTTTCTATTTCCTCTTTCCACAGGACAGACCTCCCTTCGCTATTACTGTTCAATCGCCCTTAGTTCTTCTTCTCTAAGGATGGTTTTAATCTGGGCTATAGATTTCTTAACTTCTCTTATTCTCATTGGATTTTCTAATTGACCTGTAGCTAATTGGAATCTAAGTCTGAATAATTCAGTCTTAAGATCTGTCAATTGAGCTGTTAAATCTTGAGGACTTTTTTCTCTTAACTCTTTAGCCTTCATTAATTTCACCACCCATTTCCTCAAAATCTCTTCTAGTAACAAACTTGCTCTTAACTGGAAGTTTGTGTGATGCAAGTCTCATTGCTTCTCTTGCTTGCTCTTCAGTAACACCTGATAATTCGAATAGTATTCTACCTGGTTTTATAACTGCTACCCAGTATTCTGGTGAACCTTTACCGGAACCCATACGTGTTTCAGCTGGTTTTTCAGTAACTGGCTTATCTGGGAAAATCTTTATCCAAAGTTTTCCTCCTCTTTTTACGTATCTGTTTATAGCAATTCTGGCAGATTCTATTTGGTTACTTGTTATCCAACCACATTCAGTTGCCTGTATAGCATAATCTCCGTATGCTATAAAGTTACCTCTAGTAGCCTTACCCTTCATTCTACCACGTTGTTGCTTACGATGTTTAACTCTTTTAGGCATTAACATGTGTAATTCCTCCTTCCTTACGCGTTAACTTCTTCCTTCTTTTCTACTTTTTTAACTGGAAGAACTTCTCCTTTATATACCCAAACCTTTACTCCTATTTTTCCATAAGTAGTATCAGCTTCAGCAAATCCGTAATCGATATCTGCTCTTAGTGTTTGTAGCGGAATTGTTCCTTCATGATATTGCTCAGTTCTAGCTATTTCAGCACCAGCAAGTCTTCCTGCACATGAAGTTTTAACTCCCTTAACTCCAGTTTTCATTGCTCTTTGAATTGTTTGCTTCATTGCTCTTCTGAAGGAAATTCTTCTTTCTAGCTGTTGTGCTATGTTTTCAGCCATTAATTGAGCATCTGCTTCAGCATTTTTAACTTCAACAATGTTTATTAAAACATTTTGTTCTGCTACTAACTTAGCAAGTTCTTTCTTTAGAGCTTCTATTCCTTGACCGCCCTTACCAATTATCATTCCTGGCTTAGCAGTATGTATGTTTAATTTAACTCTCTTAGCTGCTCTTTCAATTTCTATTTTGGAAATTCCTGCAGTATAAAGTTTGCTTTTAAGAAATTCTCTTATCTTGTTATCTTCGATTAAGTTATCAGCAAAGTTTTTATTATCTGCATACCATTTAGCATTCCAATCCTTAATTACACCAACTCTAAGTCCGTGTGGATTAACTTTTTGTCCCACTCGATTTCCCTCCTTCTTTTAAGCTCTTTCTTTTACTACTATAGTAACGTGACTTGTTCTTTTCTTTATTCTGAATGCTCTACCTTGAGCATGTGGTCTAAATCTTTTTAATGTTGGCCCTTGATTTGCATACGCTTCTGCAACATATAAAGATGCTGAATCAGCATTTAAGTTGTTTTCAGCATTAGCAACTGCTGACTTTAAAACCTTGTATACAACATCCGCCGCATCCTTTGGAGTGTATTGTAATATTGCGTATGCCTCATTTACATTCTTACCTCTTATTAAATCAAGCACAATCGCTATTTTTCTTGTGGACATTCTTATATATTTAGCAATAGCCTTAGCTTCCATTAGCAGCTACCTCCTTCCCACTATCTCAACTTAGATGATTTTTCTGTATCCGCGTGTCCTTTGAATGTTCTTGTTAGAACGAATTCTCCTAATTTGTGTCCTACCATGTCCTCACTTATATATACAGGTACATGTTTTCTTCCGTCATGAACAGCGATAGTATGACCTACCATTTGTGGAAATATTGTTGAACTTCTTGACCAAGTCTTTATAACCTTATTATCTCCACTTGCATTCATTTCGCTTATTCTTTTTATAAGTGCTTCTTGCACAAAAGGTCCCTTTTTAACTGATCTACTCACGTTTGTAGCCTCCCTTCACTAAATATGAACATAGTTACTGAAGAGAATTTAAAATTCTCCTCAAACTATTTGCTATTTCTCTTCTTTACGATAAACGTATCTGAGTATTTCTTATGTTTTCTAGTCTTGTAACCAAGCGCTGGTTTACCCCATGGAGTAAGTGGACCTGGATGACCTACTGGTGACTTACCTTCACCACCACCGTGTGGATGGTCATTAGGATTCATTACAGAACCTCTAACTGTTGGTCTGATACCCATGTGTCTCTTTCTACCAGCCTTACCTATATTAACTATTTCGTGAGTTAAATTTGATACTGTTCCGATAGTAGCTCTGCACTCTATTCTAACGTATCTCATTTCTCCACTAGGTAATCTTAAAGTAGCATAGTTTCCTTCTTTAGCCATAAGTTGAGCTGAAGTACCAGCTGATCTTATAAGCTGACCACCTTTACCAGCTTGTAATTCAACATTATGAATTACTGTACCTACTGGTATATTCTTTAATGGTAAAGCATTACCTACTTTTATATCAGAGTCTGGACCTGACACGATAACGTCTCCAACTTTTAATCCAACTGGAGCTAATATGTATCTCTTTTCTCCATCTGCATATGATACAAGAGCTATATAAGCTGTTCTATTTGGATCATATTCTATAGTTTTAACTGTTGCAGGTATATTGTCTTTATTTCTCTTGAAGTCTATTAATCTATATTTTTGTTTTGCACCGCCACCATGATGACGAACAGTTATTTTACCTTGAGCGTTTCTTCCACCTTTTCTTTTCTTTTCTACTAGAAGAGATTTCTCAGGTGTAGATGTTGTTATCTCTTCAAAAGTAGCAACAGTCATTTGTCTTCTTGCAGGTGAAGTAGGTTTAAAACCTTTAACTGCCATTGATTTTTCCTCCTTTTTTCCGCTTATCTGGCTTCTCGCCAATAACAGCTATATTTTATTGAATTCCTTCAAAAAACTCTATTGCTTTGCTGTCTTCTGTTAATTTAATAACTGCTTTTTTGTAGTCAGGTCTCTTTCCAACGTGAACTCCAACTCTTTTAGTTTTACCTAAAATATTTGCAGTCTTAACTTCATCAACCTTTACGCCAAATACTTCTTCAACAGCTTGCTTTATTTGGCACTTATTTGCATGAACATCAACTATAAAGGTGTATTTCTTAGCAGCCATATCTGCCATGCTTTTTTCAGTTATTACAGGCTTTCTTATGATATCATAGCTTGTTAACTTCATTATGCATACACCTCCTCAATTTTTGATACAGCATCCTTAGTGATTATGAATTTTTCATACTTTAATATATCATAAACATTAATGTTGTTTACAGGAATCACTGCTACTCCTTCAATGTTTCTAGCTGATTTATAAACATTTTCGTTTGATTCAGCTGTAACTATTAAAGCTTTTTTAGCTTCAAAAGCTTTAAGCATGCTAACTACTTCTTTAGTCTTAGGTGCAGCTAATTCTAAGCTGTCTAATACTATTATTTCGTTTGCTGCTACTTTTGATGATAAAGCTGATTTCATAGCAACTCTTCTCATTGATTTAGGAATTGAAACTCTGTAGCTTCTTGGCTTTGGAGCGAACACTATTCCACCGTGTATCCATTGTGGTGATCTAATAGAACCTTGTCTTGCTCTACCAGTTCCTTTTTGTCTCCAAGGCTTTATTCCTCCTCCAGAAACTTCTGATCTAGTCTTAGTTGATTGAGTTCCTTGTCTTTTGTTTGCAAGTAAAGCAACTACTACTTGATGTAATACATCAGCATTTACTTCTGCTCCAAATATATTTTCTGCCAATTGCATATCTGCAACTTTTTGTCCTTCTTTATTAAAAACTCCTACTGTAGGCATTCTGCATCCTCCTTTCCTACTAAATTACGCTTTTACTGAATTTCTTATTACTACAAAACCCTTGTTTGGACCTGGGATTCCACCTTTAATAAGTATAACGTTCTTTTCAGGTAAAATCTTAACTACTTCTAAGTTAAGAACTGTAGTATTTTCATGACCCATATGACCTGGCATTTTCTTGTTCTTGAAAGTTCTTGATGGATCTGAAGAAGCACCCATTGAACCTACTGCTCTATGGAACTTTGAACCATGGCTCATTGGTCCTCTGTGACCATTCCATCTCTTTATTGTACCTTGGAAACCCTTACCTTTTGATACTCCAGATACGTCTACTTTTTCTCCTGCTTCAAATATATCAGCCTTTATTTCAGCTCCTACTTCGTAAGCACTTGTATCTTCTAATCTTAATTCTTTTACGAATTTCTTAGCAACAACACCTGCTTTAGCAAAGTGACCTTTTAATGGTTTGTTAACTAATTTTTCTTTAATTTCAGCATATCCTACTTGAATCGCTTCATATCCATCTTTTTCAACTGTTTTCTTTTGGATTATTGAGCAAGGACCTGCTTCTACAACTGTAACTGGAACTACCTTTCCGTTACTATCAAATATTTGAGTCATTCCTAGTTTTCTTCCTAGTATGGCTTTTTTCATTTCTCGTGCACCTCCTCAACGTATTAGCGGATCAACCTTGTGATCATAATAGTTAGTAATAGTTATCTATTACAGATTATAATTTTATTTCGATATCAACGCCTGCTGGCAAGTCTAATCTCATTAAAGCATCAACTGTTTTTGGTGATGGGCTTATTATGTCGATTAGTCTCTTATGAGTTCTTATTTCGAACTGCTCTCTTGAATCTTTATATTTATGTGGAGCTCTTAAGATTGTAACAATATCTTTTTCAGTTGGTAGAGGTACTGGACCTGCTACTTTCGCTCCTGTAGTTTTTGCAGTTTCTACGATTTTTTCAGCTGATTGATCTAATATTGTGTGATCAAAAGCCTTTAATCTAATTCTTATTTTTTGTTTTGCCATTTTAATTT
>JAUZPI010000157.1 GCA_030706015.1 Bacillota bacterium | reverse complement strand
TGCATGAAGTATAGCTCCATCCTTGGTGTTTGTTGGTAATGAAGTTGCAGCATGAACTACTGTTGAAGATTGAGTTGATGAAAAATTGAATTGTGGTAATGGTGATCCTACTAGGGTTACAAATAAACCCAGAGCCATTAGTTTGGCTACTAATTTCTTTTTAACCATTTAATATCTCTCCCTTAAATTTTAATTTATTTAACTTAAGTGAACTTTTGTTCAAACGTTTTACCTACCCTACTAAGAGTATAATTTATTCAACAATTATAAAGCCCGGGATTTTTATAGTTATTGAAATGAGTTTTTCCGAGATCAATTACATGAATGGAGATAAGAAAATTTATTATTAATATAAATAATAAAAACCTTTAAGAAAGCGCTTGCGAAAAATACAAAAAAACATTATACTACTTAACATGGGATTAAATACCTTGAAAAAATATCAATAAGATATGTTGATATTAGTATTTGTTGTGATATGTCGTATCAGTGAACCTTTATGAATCACATAGATATATTTCATAAAAACTGAATAGATGCGTTTTGTAACATTTGAACTTTCACTTATGTTTTCATTATATATATCTATTAACTTTTTGTAAAATCTCCAATTTACCATTTTATCTAAATTTTCTGTATTTTTCTTACACTATCTTCTATTTACTTACATTTATGTTAATTGCGTCAATTTATGTACTTTTTTAAAAGCATATAGTGATGTGATACTTAGTTTTAATGCTTATCTTACAGTTCTCGTGCCCATTATATCTTCTATGGAGAGAAAAAGTGCAGCTATGCTGATATCTCTGCATGGCTGCACATAATATTTTGTAACTAAGTACTATACTATTAAATTATTCAATGCTCTATTTTTGTTAGCTCCTTTAGCTTATTTATCAAGCCATCTAATGCCTTATAACTATTTACTATGTTTGCAAAGCCTTTATTTTGATTGGTAACATTCTGCTGAACATTAATAACAGAAGATGCTGTTTCCTCCATGGTAGTTGATATTGATGACATCTTATCTATTACATGTTTTGACGATTTCTCTAGTTGTTTTATTAAATTTCCTATATTATTTGCATAGTTAGTTACTTGTTGAGTATTTTTATTTATTTCTTCAAATATCTTGTACACTTCTTTTGTTGCCTTTTCTCCCGATAAAACAGCAGATTGTCCAGCATTTACTTTTACCGAAACCTGTTGTGCTTTACTTTGGACTTCTACTAGTATCTGAGATATTCTCTCTGTAGATTGCTTAGAATTTTCAGCAAGCTTTCTTACTTCGTCCGCAACTACAGCAAATCCTTTTCCTTGTTCTCCTGCTCTTGCCGCTTCAATTGCTGCATTTAAAGCTAATAAATTTGTTTTTTCAGAAATCTCAGTTATAACGTTTAAAATATCCCCTATTTGAGCATTCTGAACATTTAGCTGATCCATTAAACTAACACTTTCATCTATAACTAAATTTATCTTTACCATTTCTTCCTTTAGAACTAAAACCTTTTCATTCCCTTCTTTAGTAACATAGAAAGTACTATTGGATAACTCATTCATTAATTTAGATGCTTCTGCAACATCCTCAACCCTTGTATTATTTTCATTCATTAAACTGCTGATATCAACTATATTATTAGATTCATTGCCAACAGACTCTGTAATATTTGAAAATGTGTCTGCAATTCTTTCTGATAATTCACCTGTTGCGGTTACATTTTCTCTTAAATTTTCACTAAAGCTAGTAAGCATATTTACAGCTTCTTTTATTTCTCTTAATATTTGCTCTGAATGATTTTTGGCATCATGTGCTTCCTGCTCATTTCTAAGCATGTCTTTTCTCATTTTTTCACTGAATAAACTTTGGAAGATAAGAAGAATTGCAACTAAGGTTAAGTATAAAATTAAAAAGAATACTCCACTTGTATCATTGTATTGATGGAACATCTTTTCACCATAAATTGCGTGAAGTGCTAGTATTAAAATGACATTGATTATATACATGATTGTAATAGATCGGTAATCTTGATATAAAGAAATGAGTCCTAAACTATAATACAGTAAGAATATTGTTCCAAATATAGGATTAGCGTTATTCATTAACACTATTGTTATTGTAACACCGAACATTATTATATATTTTATTCCTCTAGTACACAGTTGTTTCTTGATTAAATAAAATGCAATTCCTCCTGCTACCACACCAAATGCAGAAGCAAAGAATATTACCGGCATAGGTATATCACTTAATATGCTTGATATTACCCCTAATGCCACGGAAACCCAAAGCATTTTTAGCGTTAGCTTATTCCTTTTATTGATTAATTCCATTTTTAGTCCCCCTAATAAATTATGTGAAAATTACCTATCAATATTTTACTAGAAAATGCATTTTTCAACAAGGATAATTTTCAAAATATTTGTGCTTTTTAATAATAACTAAATTTTTTGTTCAAAATACCATATGCTTTTTTCTATAAATATATACCCAAAAGTATATATAGCTTTCCTTAAATAATCTTATGAATTTCTCAAAATAGAAAAAGAGCGTCACTTTCTCCGGCTATTTACCAAACATTTATACCAAAGCTATATAATAGCTCTAACATTTGTTTAGCTCCTAAAAAGAAATCTGACGCTCCTCTTTAAAATTTTCAGCTAAATGTTACTAACCATTAACCCTTAAAATCCTGTTAACTTATCTTCTCCACAGCAAGTTTTAAAGTTTCACCGTTAATATTGCAATCTGTATATTGTCTATCTGCATTATAAACAACATCCACTGACAAGGTTTCCTTCTTTATTTGTTCTTCATAGTTCTTAATTACATTTTCAAGCAATTCATTACCTGCTGCATAAAGAGTTATCTTATCTGCAACTTCAAAGCCGCTTTCTTTTCTCATATTTTGAACCTTACTAAGAATTTCTCTTACATAACCTTCTTCTCTAAGTTCCTCAGTAATTGTTGTATCAAGAACTACTCCTATTTCACCTTCCCCTGCAAATGCAAAGCCTTCAAGTCCTTGCATTGTCACAAGAAGATTTTCCTTGTTTAGTTCAATTTCTGTTCCTTGAACACTTATAGTAACTGTTCCACCGTTATTTACTGTTTGAGCAAGTTCCATTTGATTCATTTCACCTATAGCTTTTCTTATACCTGGTATAAGCTTTCCATATGGCTTGCCTAGTACAGGAAGATTTGGTTTTATTTCAAAATTAACATATTTTGAAAGATCCGCACCAAATTCTACTGCTTTTATATTTAATTCATCTTTTATTATATCTCCATAGTATTCTGGTAGAGACATTGTTGAAACAAGCATTTCCGAAAGAGGCTGTCTGTTCTTAATATTTGCTCCGTTTCTTGCACTTCTTCCAAGCTTAACTATACTGTAAGCTAAATCCATATCTTTTTCAAGATCAAAGTCAACTAATTCCTCATTGTATTCAGGCCATCTGCATAAATGAACACTTTCAGGAGCTGATGGATTTAGGCTTAATACCAAGCTTTGATATATTTGCTCAGTCATAAATGGTATAAATGGTGCTGCAACTTTTGATAAGGTTACAAGTACTCTGTAAAGAGTAGTATATGCTCCTACCTTATCATCTGTAAGTTCAGTAGTCCAGTATCTTGCTCTATTTCTTCTAACATACCAGTTTGAAAGCTCATCAACAAAATTTTCTATAGATAATGCAGCTTGAGTTATTCGATAGTTATCTAAGTCGTCAGCAACACCTTTAACTAATGTGTTAAGCTTTGATGTAATCCATTTATCCATTACATTTCCGCTTACGAAATCTTCGTATTTTGTTGGATCAAATTGATCAATTTCAGCATATAGCACATAGAAAGAATAAACATTCCACAATGTGCTTAAGAATTTTCTTTGAGTTTCTTCTACGTCATCCACTGAAAATCTTGTTGGAAGCCATGGTGCACTTGCTGTGTAGAAATGCCATCTTGAAGCATCTGCTCCCACATTTTCAAGTACATTAAATGGATCAACAACGTTACCCTTGTGCTTTGACATCTTTAATCCATGTTTATCAAGTACGTGACCTAAAACAACACAATTTTCAAATGGATTTGTTTCAAAAATAGCTGTAGATATTGCAAGTAATGTATAGAACCATCCTCTTGTTTGATCCACTGCCTCAGAAATAAATTGCGCAGGGAAGTTCTTTTCAAATACTTCCTTGTTTTCAAATGGATAATGATGTTGTGCAAAAGGCATAGAACCAGAGTCAAACCAACAGTCAATAACTTCTTCTGTTCTCTTCATCGGTTTACCACAGTGAGGACATTTAAGCATTACACCATCTATATATGGCTTGTGAAGTTCTATGTTTTCTGGTACATCAATTCCTTTTTGCTTAAGTTCAGCAACGCTTCCGATACAGTCTCTATGTCCGCATTCACACTGCCAAATTGGAAGAGGTGTTCCCCAATATCTATCTCTGCTAATACCCCAATCTATAACATTTTCAAGGAATTTTCCAAACCTTCCTGTTCTAACATTATCAGGGTGCCAGTTTATTTTATTGTTGTTTTCTAATAGTTTATCTCTTAGAGAAGTCATCTTTACAAACCAGCTGTCTTTTGGGTAGTAAAGAAGTGGTGTATCACATCTCCAGCAATGAGGGTATGAGTGAGTAAACTTCTCAGATTTATATAAAGTATTATTTTCTTTCATGTAGTCTAAAATCTTAGGATCAGCCTTTTTAACAAATAAACCCTTCCAAGGTTCAACTGAGTCTACGAATTGTCCTTCTGCATTTACTAGGTTTATTAAAGGCAAATCATACTTCTTACCAATTTGATTATCATCTTCACCATAAGCTGGAGCTATATGAACTATACCTGTACCATCTGAAAGAGTTACAAAATCTCCATGAACTACATACCAAGCTTTTTTATCTTCTGGAGTTTCAAACTTGAATAATTGTTCATATTCTGTTCCAAGAAGCTCTTCGCCCTTGAATTCTTTAACAACTTCATACTCTCCCTCTAATATATGAAGAAGTTCTTTTGCTAACACCAAATGTTCGCCATTGTTTACAACTTCCACATAGTCATATTTCTTATTTACTGCCAAGGCAACATTGCTTGGAAGAGTCCAAGGAGTAGTTGTCCATGCTAATATATATTTATTTTCTTCGCCCTTAATTTTAAACTTAACAAAGGCAGTTGCTTCTTTTACATCCTTATAACCTTGAGCAACTTCGTGAGAAGATAAGGCAGTTCCGCATCTTGGGCAGTATGGCACTATTTTATGACCTTTATATAGCAAGTCTTTATCCCACATTTGCTTTAATGCCCACCAAACTGATTCTATATATTCATTGTGATAAGTTACATATGGAGTATCCATGTCTACCCAGAAACCTAATTTCTCGGACATATCCTTCCACTGACTTACATAGGAGAATACACTTTCCTTACATTTCTTAACAAAGTCTTCTACTCCATATTTTTCAATTTGAGGCTTTCCTGAAATACCTAAAGCCTTTTCTATCTCAAGTTCTACTGGAAGTCCATGAGTGTCCCAACCAGCTTTTCTTAGAACCTTATATCCTTTCATTACCTTATATCTTGGAATCAAATCCTTCATAACTCTTGTTAAAACGTGTCCAACGTGTGGTTTTCCATTAGCTGTTGGAGGACCATCGTAAAATGTGAAATATTCACCATCTTCATTGGAATCAAAGCTTTTCTTTACTACTTGTTTTTCATCCCAAAACTTA
>JAUZPI010000156.1 GCA_030706015.1 Bacillota bacterium | reverse complement strand
TAATATACGCTTTTTTACTCCAATCATATTACCAGCCAATCCAACACAATTCTCAAGGTTTGCTCTTAATGTATCTATTAAATCATCAATTACAACTATATCATTTTTAGTTGCATCTTCTGATTTTTGTCCTAAAAACAATATATCTTTTATAATTGGTTTTATTATAATTTATACCTCTTTCTCAGTTATATTTTTTATAAATCATACTATATCATATATAAAATTAGCACATCTAGTCTAACACCCAGCTGCATTTTTGGGATTTTTTGTAGATAGCTTATGATAATGCATTGCACTGTAAGAAATTTATGTTTAACTCCATGACAAATTGTAATTTATATAACTCTGCAATATGTTTAAAACTTGTGTTAAAATTATTCTTTATAATTTTCAATTACATTTCCTACTACATCATATATTTCTAAGCTCGCCATCATGATTTCTTCTACAAATTCTCTGTAATTATTAGCTAACCTTATAGAAAACTTAATAATATTGTCATAAGAAAATTCTTTACTTATCATTTTATTTTTATAGAAGCTAATTTCTTCTTCATCAGATAATAAGCTATGTGAACATTGATATATAGGACTACTTTTGTCATTCAAATCAATGCATATTGCATCGCCATCTAGTGTAGAAGCAAAAGTTAACAAGCCATATGGATAGATATTTGCCCCAGGTACAGCATCTAAGTTTTCTTCCTTAATTCTATTAAATGAATATAAAACAATATCATTATAAATTTCTACGTTGTCAATTGGCATTGCTTCTTGATACACCATAATAAATTCTTTTGGCAGCTTTTTTTTACCCAACTCTTCTAACTGTTGAATCTCTTTTTCATCACCTTTTTCAAACATTGAAGAATTAATTTCCTTTAAATATTCAATAAATTTATTCATTATTAGTCTTCATCCTTTCTATACAATTTTCAATTACTTTACAGACTAAATTACTATTTACAGCGCCTAATCCCAAATTGGCAATTGTCAATTAAGTTCATGTGGAAGTTACCGATTAATTTTCACCCATTCTTCCTGCAAGATTGCATACAAATATTTATCACACCACGTATGGTTTAATGCACTATTTCCACGATAACATTTAACATAGTGAGCTTCTCTACGCATACCTATCAATTCCATAATTCTGAATGATCCTCTATTTAATGTATTGCAATCTGCAATTATTCGACGTAGATTAAGTGTTTCAAAGCCAAGTCTCAACAATGTTTTTCCAATTTCTGTTCCATATCCTTTTCCCCAGTAATTCCGATGCAATTCCCATGCCAACTCTGCAGGGTCCTTATTTGTAAATGCCAGCTCACACGAGCCAATGAGAGCATTATTTTCTTTTAATACAACTGCATATCTAAAATTTATACATTCATCCTGCTCTGCACATTTAATTGCCCAATCTAAGTATTCATGTGCTTCTTTATCGTTTTTAGGCTCACTTGACCTATATTTCATATTTTCATAATTACTTAGCCAATCATAGACAATCGGAAAATCCTCTTGTCTAAACTTCCTAAAAATTAGTCTTTCAGATTCAAGTTCAATATATTTCACGTATATCACCTCCTGTAAATTTACAATTCGTCTGTGAGCTAAGAGTGAAAATGATGAAGTAAGAGTTACCATAAGAATCAAGACAGGAAACATCAGCACCACAGTCTAAAAGATATTCTGCGATTATCTAATTTTCATTTCCACATTATTCTTCTGTTCTTATAGCACCTTTTAACTCATCTTCTAATTCCTCAATTGTTGGCAGACTGCCCTTTAACTCTGCAGGTATTTGCTCAAGCGGCTTATATTCGCTTACACCAATAGTTTTTGTCATATCTTTTAATGAATATTCTGCTATCAATTTGTTTTTCTCTTTGCAAAGCATTATTCCTATAGAGGGATTATCAGTTTCTGATTTTAAAATATCATCTACAACATATAGATAAGAATTTGTTTACCAGCGTATTCCGGCTTGAATTTCCATGTCGTAAGCTCTATTACCACATAACCCCTTAATTTTATATGGTAAAAAATCAGGTCGAGATAATACTCTTCCCTCCTACATTTACATGATACTGATTTCCTATAAATGCAAAACCAGATCCTAACTCCAGCAAAAATCAAGATATCTAATTAATGATTAATATGTTATATTATAACATATAGCTTGAATTTTATAAGTGTAGGAGAAGGTAATAATGAATAAATATAGCATCAAGAGACTGATACCATATATACTAATAATTGTACTTTTATTATCTAGTTATTTTGTATATAAGATAACGACTAAAGAACAACCACCGTCTTCCGTACCAATTGTTGAAATTAAACTTAAGGGAAAGAATATCCCAACAAATTTAGGGGAGTTTAATTGGGGAGGGCCAGATGGTACACGAGATGCAGGAAGTCCATATGATGTTGGAAACAGGACACAGATTATTATGGCTAATCCAGGTGAAACCATAGATATTAATATTGACTCAATTCCAAAGGAAATCCAGATTTTTAAGTGGACAGGATATGCACAATCTTGTAATTATGAAAAGTTTATAAATACAAAATCTTGTAAGGTTACACTTCCAAAGCAAAGTGGTGAATATATATTTGAAGTTGAAGGGTATTGGGATAAGGATAATTGGACTTCCAATATATTTCATGTTCAAATTAAATAAAATAATATCTCTATAATAGTTTTGTTTAACTTATATGCTGCGCTTAATTTAGCCCAGCTTTTTTTATTTTCTGAAATATATTTTACTGAGAGTATGCTTTTATGTTATTCAATATTATAAACTGACCCTTGTAAATAACCGCTTCCAGATTGGCAGATCAATTTGGCAGAAAATTTTTTTTATTATAGGAGTATTTTTATTTACTATATCTTTACTGCTATGTTTTGCTTAACTTTCGCATTAATAAAGGTTAATGAAAAAGGCTGAACTTCAAGCTTTACCCTTTCCCTCTTTACTGCTACAGCCATAGCCCTTGTACTATTTATTATTATCGAATTAAAAGTTAAGGAGCCCATGCTTCACATAATTTATGAAATTCAACTTCCTTAGTAAAAGTTTTTTCTGTAATCTCCTGCAGCATTCTGTCATATATTTTATATAAGAACATAACATTGCACCTAATTTGCTATAATTGATAATTTATTTAACTCACTTTATAGACCAGAAACATTTTTTAACTTTCACAACGTCTAATTGTAATATTATACAATATATTGAATTTACCTTATAAATTCCTCAAATAATTGAAAAATATTGGTAAAAAAACAAACATCCTCTTATCCCTCAATTATCCAACCAGTATTATATCGTTCTATAAAATGCTCACTGAAAAAACAAATCTCCCTATATTCGGTTTCTTCTAAAAACCAAACATAAGGAGATCTCTACTACTCACTACGTACATTAAACTAGTCCTCATCATCCTGCAGCTCATTCATTTCTTTTACTGTTTCCCTTTTCTCATTTAAATTATCACTAGTTTCTATTCCTTGATTATTTATTTGTGTTATTTCATTTATTGGTGTTATTGCAAAACTAAAGGCTCCCATATTGGCTGCCTGAGTAATTGAGTTTTGAAAATAGTTTTCAAAGGTATCTAAATCTCTTGTATCCTTTGCATCCTTGTCCATACATCTCACCTCTTTTAGATTTAGCTTGCACAGGAAAGGTTATATTATTCCTTAATAATACTAAATCCTACAAGCTTTACATGCCTTTGAGTGTATACCAATAGACTTAACTCAATTCCTTAATTATTCGCCTATTTCAAAATAAGAAGCCATGCATAAATAAGAATATAAATCTCCTTTTATGCATAGCCTTATTTTAGATATGATTTCTATTTAAGAATAATGTTGAAATTAAAAGGCAGCCTTGAGGCTGCTATTGCTGCGTCATGTAAGAAAATAGCGGATTAAATTAAGCTAATGGAAACTGAAGTTCAGTTATATATTCCTCAGGGTTACTTGTTGCCCATTCACCTTTATGGTATATTTCACGAACTGGTCCGTTTATCATATAATTGTTTTTCTCAATCCATTGGCTAATAGCTTTGTAAGTTTCGCCTATTGTATTAAATGAACCGTGATGAACAACACAAGCCATTTTATCTACAGCAGGTAATTCATAAACTTTGATAATATCATTGCCTGCTGCGCACTTTGTAACTGGTTCTGCAACCTCAATATCCCATGATTTTGCTGTTTCCCAGTTCCAGGTTGAGTTGTAGTACAGTGTTATGCAGGGAAAAGTTCGCTTTATTTCTGCCTTATCTATAAATCCATTTACGGCTGACCACATCTTTCTATCTTCCTCTAAATCACCTTTTTTAATATTCTTTCTTGTTGATACAATTAGTATGGGTTCAACCCTTTTTATTGTTATCTCATTCATAATTGGTACACCCCCGTTTTTAATTAGAAAAATATTTGTTCTAAGACGGTTGAGCCTTTCAAATTCATTTTTCAGTGCTTGTTCAAGCGTTTCAGCTTTATCTTCAAGCATTAAAATTATGTTATTCGTTGAAGGGAGACTATACAAAATCTTGGATATTTCATTAAGTGAAAATCCAGCATCTTTCAGAGCCATAATTTTATTTACTGTAACAAGTTGTAAAGCACTATAGTAACGATATCCTGTGAACCTATCAACTTGTTCTGGCTTTAGAATACCTATTTCGTTATAATGATGTAAAGTATTAATAGATAATCCACTTATATTTGAAAACTCACCTATTTTAAACATAGTCTTCCTCCATTCTAAGGCTTTACAGGTGTGCACCCCTGTCGTCTATATTAATTATAGAGTATTGGGTAACCATAGAGTCAATACACGAACTAAAAATAATCTTTATTTTAAATTTAAGCTCATTTTAGAATAATGTTGCCAGCCACTTCTCTATGTTTTTTCTTCCACTTAGAATAATTACGCTTTTTTCATCTTTCTTAGCCTCATTAAATAATTTTTGTCTTTGATTTTTCTTATTAGGGTAATCAAATAAAATATATTTTACAATATCAATATCAATTTTCTCTATACAACCTTCGCTAATATCAGGTCGTTGAGTACCTCGATATTTTAAATATCTTCTCACAAATCCATATAGACAAGTAAATCTATTTATCTTTAGGAAGATAATTGTATCGCATCTACTATATCTGCCATCTTTTTTGCAATCATTGAGCCTATTGCCTTCATATATCCATTTATCCTTTTCTGATATACCTTTAGTTATGTTTATCTGCTCATTTACTGGACGTTCCTTCCAACTATCTAACCAGAAAATTTTATCGTTATGGTAAACTGGTATATTAAGTTTACTACCAATAAGATTGGCCAAAGTGGTTTTACCAGCCCCTGATGAACCAGTTATCCATATTCTTTGCATCTTATTATCCTCCATAAAAATACATAATATTTTACATGTTCCAATTAACTTCATTATACATCAACTGGATAATAACGATTATAAATGGTGTTCTAGGGCTTCTTATATGCTGCAACGGAACATATAGTACCACAGCACCATATAAGTCAGCAGTTAACTAAGGGATATATCATCATAATATTCCCATCTTATCTTTAATTTGATTAATAACATCACCGTAAGCAACCTTATCAAAATCAGTTGCATCTATTTTGATAATATCGCCGCCAATATTGAAATGCCTCATCCCTCTTTCTTCAAAAGTCTTTTGAAAATCATCAAATTTTATTTGAGGAGGAATGGCATTACGATTTATTGATTCAGGATATTCCGTATTAACTACATGACCT
>JAUZPI010000155.1 GCA_030706015.1 Bacillota bacterium | reverse complement strand
TTCACCGTATCGATAGTACTAAGCCGAAGCTCATAAAAACACTGTACAATTGGGTGCTTCAACTTCATTTTCTCTGCCATATTTAAAAGTCGCTTTTTTCCCACCCTTTCAATTTCCTCACTGCTGATAGGAATTTGAATATCTGGATCATTCTTTATTTCCTGCTCTGTCTGATACCATCTGATTAAGGTACTTGTATCACTCATATTGAATATGTTATTTTTATCCACTTTAATATAACATCGCCCCGCTTTATCCGGTAAATATCGGTAGCTGGTGGCACAATACTCTACCCTGCCAGATAATGCAGGGGAAAGAAAACTCTCTAAACTTTGCTTCATTTTACTCCAAGCCATTATTTCCTCCTATGAATTAGCATTCTAAATTAATTTACAATTTGACCATGATACCCTCATAGTATTAGCTTCTGATTATTAGCTACATTATTCTTAGCATTACAGTCTTTATTATAACATATATCCTTAATCCTTGTTCCAAAGTAATTCATTGCTCATTCACTGGCTTCTTTTAGCTTTGTGTCTCGTATGGTTGTTGTTTGACATATACCTTAGACTTACGTGTGTTTCCATTTATTACAGTACGCTCATAATCTTGTACATACTGAAAACCAACTTTCTCAATAACTCTTTTGGATTGTTCATTTCCAACAGCATGGCTGCACTGCAGAAATTCACAATTCAAATCTTTATAGCAGTAATCCATAACACTCATTACCGCTTCAGGCATTAAACTTTGTCCCCAATATTCTTTACTTAGAACATATCCAATTTCTCTACCTATTAAGCTGGTATATGGTTCTCCCAAGTCAACCCCAATTTTTTCAAGCCCAATAGAGCCGATAACTTTTCTATTTGTCTTTAACTCTAGTGCAAAAACGTTTCTATCTTCAATAAAAAGTTTTAGAATTTCTTGAGATTCTTCTTTTGATTTATGAGTATTCCATCCTGCCATCTGCCCTACACCATCAACAGATGCATATTCATAAAAATCATTCAAGTCTTCGCTTTTCCAAGGTCGAATGATTAGTCGTTTTGTTTCAATGATAACATTACTTATATCTACTGATGCATTCATTTTGTTTACCTCCATTTTGGTAAATTATTCATTATAAATTTTCTTCATAATTTAATACTAAGCAACTCGATAAATTAGCTGGTCCATCTGCTGCAATTAATTTTATTCTTTACATGAATCAATCATCTGTTTTGATAATTCTATAATGGCTGCCATTGAAGGCGATAACCATTTATGTTTATGATAGAGAACCTGAGTGTATATATTAAAATCAGGAGCTTTCCAGGGTAATTCCTTAAGCAGTCCTCTATTAATTTCATCTTCAACAGCTATTCTTGGGAGAATAGAAATCCCTAGCCCGCTTATGGTACATCTTTTTATGGTCTCCACACTTCCAAATTCCTGAATTGAACCTGGATGTACTCCCGATTCTGCTAAGATTGATTCAAATATCATTCTATAGCAGCAGCCATCCTCTTCAATAAGTAGCAAATCCTCACCTTGAAGATCTCCAGGTTCAACCACATCATTATTTGTAAGCTTGCGTGTAGTTCCTGAAATCAATGAGAATTGCTCATGACACAAGTTCTCAGAGATAAGGTCCGGAATATTAAGGGGAGTATCCAGTAAAAAAGCTATATCGATAATATTTTTCTTAAGCCATGCAAGTATTTCTCGGCAGCTTCCCAGCTTTAAAACTAATTTAACCTTTGGAAAACGCTTGCGATACTCTTGTAGAATACTAGGAAGCATAAAGGTACACAAGGATTCAGGAGCACCAATAGTTAAGGTCCCTTTAGGCAAAGTGTTGCCAGTTACGGATTCCTTTGTTTCCTCCGCTAGCTTCAATAATTGTTCTGCATAAATAAATAATCTCTTACCTTCCTCAGTTAATGAAACTTCCCGTCCCAAGCGTTCAAAAAGTCTTACCTCAAGTTCTTCCTCTAGTGCTCTTACATGAGCGCTGACACTAGATTGAGCATAGTCCAGAATCTCCGCTGCCTTTGTAAAACTGCCTATCTTTGCAATGGTTATGAAGGTCGTAAGGTGTTGTAGTTCCATTCTAACTCCTTTCTATCGGTAAAACCGATTAGTACAATCGAAACAATCGCATGCAGCTATATTACTTCAATGTTACAATAAATATAGAAGCATTTCCACTAATTTCATAAATTGAGAGGTGAATGATATGAGTAGTAAAGAGTACTTTGATAAGATAGCCGGTGATTGGGACCGTATGCGTGAAAGCTTTTTTTCAATTGCAGTTCGTGAAAAAGCATTTCAAGTGGCAGAGATTACCTCAGGAAAGATAGCTGCTGATATAGGTGCTGGTACAGGCTTTGTAACTGATGGGTTAGTTGCTCAAGGCTTGAAGGTTATTGCTGTAGACGAATCTGAGGCCATGCTGCTGCAAATGAAAAGACGTTTTGGAATCAATAACTTAATTGAATATAGAATAGGTGAATCTGAGGCTTTACCTATTGAAAATAGTACTTTGGATTATGTGTTTGCAAATATGTACCTGCATCATGTCCAATCACCAGCTAAGGCCATAAAGGAAATGGTACGAGTGTTAAAATCCGGTGGTAAACTTGTTTTAACTGATTTAGATGAACATGAATTTCATTTTTTAAAAACTGAACAGCATGATAAATGGATGGGTTTTAACAGAGATGATATAAAAAAATGGTTTTTAGAGGCTGGGCTAACTAATGTTTCTGTAGATTGCGTTGGTGAGAATTGTTGTGCTAAATCAAATTGTAGTAAGGAAAAGGCAGCTATAAGTATTTTTGCGGCCTCTGGCAGTAAGTAACTGTAAAAACCTATGCCAAAACTGTTGTTAAAGCATAGGTTTTTCAATATCGTCTGAATTCATCCTATTTGCGATGTATAATCTTTCTAATAGTTTCTATAGACAAGTTAAAAGTATCTGCTATCTCTTCCATGGAGGCACCAGCTTCATGTTTCTCACATATTCTCTGGTTTCGTTCCTCATAATATCTACGTGCCCCGGATCCTTCTCCCCATTTCTGCCTTTCAGTAACTTGAGGAATATATATTGCTTCTCCTGATGTGTATTTCTGTATTTCTCGAAGCAATTTATCCGGCAAAATTTCTGAAGCATTTCTATATTTCATAGTTATCCCATTCCCAATTCAATATTTTTATTCTACATGTCCCTATATTTGCTTCTCTAAAAATTCTTCAAGGTTATCATACTTTCTTAAAACTCCCCCATGTTTCTTTATTTCATAAACGATGTATTCCTCTATTTCCTCTGCACGTTTTTCAAAAGTAGACAAATCATTGACATCGTAAATGCCAAGTAAATCCATCTTATCTAAGCCTGCCTCTTCGGTAAGAATATCAAACTCTACTTGTAAATACCCCCCCAAATGAAAACACTCTATATATTTATTATTCTTACATGCATAGGCGATACGCCTGAAGGTATATCTTGCTTCTTCATACCATCCTGCCAATTCATCAAAATTATAACTTTTTAAATTTCTCTCAGGTGCAAATTCCTCAAAAAACTCTCTTGTTTCTCCCGTTAAATTATGGACTGCTTTAAATATTGTCTCGTTGTTTTTCGCTCTAAGGATTTCTTCATAATTTTCTAAAAAAGCAGCCGGAATCTTTTGGAATGACTTTATCTGTTCTACTCTTTGTGAATATCCATAATCCCTTTTCAGGTAGGTACCATTAATTATCGCTAATGCCTCACTTAAATACTCAATAATTCCTCCAGCAGCCTTTCTAATATTACTAAGAGACTTCTCAAAGACCATGGTTTTATATAGGTCCATTGCTGAATTAATTTTTTCCAAGGACTTTATATATATAAATTCTTTATTTTTCAAATTATTAAACAAAGTTTTTCTTAGTAACTCAAAACGTTCTCTATCCGCATCATTTCTGGCATATAGAATTTCACTATCCGCAAGACAAAATGCAATACCTTCATTTAATGTTGACAGCCCCTCTACTCTTTTCCAGGACATTGGAAACAAATCATATCCCATATCTTCAATTATAAAAGTTCTTGCAAGAGAATATCCATGATCGCAAGCTGGTATAAAAAAGTCAAGCGCCATATCATCTCTATCCTCCGGTGTCTTACATGCTCCTTTTCTTCCAAGTAGCAGACTAATCTCTCCCTTAAATTCTGTTTCTATTCTATTGATAGCCCACTCAATTAATTCTTTATCTATGTTTTTCATGTATATTCGCCCCTCAATTTATTAATTTAGAATGAACAGCTGTTATCTATAATTTAATTTTATAGAAAAATATTGTAATCCTCAATGCCATCTTTTTTTCTTACCCATTCTTTACCATGACTACATATTATTCTGAACTGAAAACTGCATTGTAATTAAGCCAATTGCAGTATACTATGACAATATAGAAAAAAATAGAGTAAGGTACGTCATATATCCCACCTTACTCTATATCTATTACATATATTTTATTTCTTCGAGAAATATTTTTTTCTCCATAATCGTGCTACATTAACAAGCCCTATCATCACCGGCACCTCTACAAGAGGTCCTATAACCGCTGTGAAGGCTTCTTTAGATTCTATTCCAAATACCGCTACTGCCACTGCGATTGCCAGCTCAAAATTGTTACTTGCTGCTGTAAAGGCCAGTGTGGTAGTTTTTTTGTAATCTATGCCTGCCCTGTAACTTATAAAGAAGGAAGCTGCAAACATAAATGCAAAGTAAATGAGAAGCGGAATAGCGATTCTCACAACATCTAGAGGAAGCTCCACTATATATTTACCTTTGTACATAAACATTACTACTATGGTAAATAGCAGGGCTATTAAAGCCAGTGGACTAATCTTAGGTATGAATTTTTTGGTGTACCATTCTGTTCCCTTTATTGGCTCTAATATTAAACGAGTGAGTAACCCAGCCGCAAATGGAATTCCCAAATAAATCACTACTGATTTAGCTACTTCCCCCATAGATATATCAACTTTATAACCAGTTAACCCAAACCAGGTTGGAAGCACTGTTATAAATACATAGGAGTAAATGGAGTAAAAAATGACCTGAAATATTGAGTTAAAGGCTACAAGTGACGCAGCATATTCATTATCTCCATCTGCAAGGTTATTCCACACTATTACCATAGCTATGCATCTAGCTAAACCAATAAGTATAAGTCCAGTCATAAATTCAGGATATGAGTGTAAAAATACAACAGCCAGAATAAACATGAGCACAGGTCCTATAATCCAGTTTTGTATAAGAGATAATCCTAGAACCTTTGGATTTCTGAATACTTTTCCAAGCTCTTTATAATTTACTTTTGCCAGCGGCGGATACATCATTACTATCAGCCCTGCTGCTATAGGGATAGATGTGGTGCCAACTGAAAGTGAAGATAGGCTATTAGCTATGCCAGGGAGTCCCCAGCCTAGCAGCACTCCTAAGGCCATTGCCAGGAAAATCCACAGTGTTAAATATCTATCCAGCCATGCCAGCCTGCTTGTTTTATTGCTCAAAACTTTCCCTCCTATCTATTATAGTTGTATTTCATTATTTTTAATTCTTTTTGCTAGATCTTTTACTTTTTCTTCAATAGCTTTTGCAGTTTTAATAAATTCTTCATCACTTTTACCTGATGGTTCCTCTAAGCCCCAGTCTTCCATATGCTTTGAAGGCAGATATGGACATACTACATTACAGCCCATTTTTATAACTATATCTACTTCTGGTATATCCTGAAGTAATTTTGACTTTTGTGTTTCATTCATATTAACCTTATATAAATCCTTAATTATTC
>JAUZPI010000154.1 GCA_030706015.1 Bacillota bacterium | reverse complement strand
TAATATATTAAGAGAAACTGGTAAAAAAGCAATGATACCATTTATAACAGCAGGAGATCCAGATTTAGATACTACTGTAGAATTGGTACTAGCAATGGAGAAGGCTGGAGCAGATATTATAGAACTTGGAATACCTTATTCTGATCCGATAGCAGATGGTCCTGTAATACAGGCATCCTCCAATAGAGCTTTACTTGGCGGAGTAAAGATTGCTAAGATAATGGATACAGTAAAACAAATAAGAGAAAAAACTAATGTACCATTAGTTTATCTAGTATACTATAATTCCATTTTCAAATATGGAATGGAGAAATTCTTAGGACAGTGTAGTGAATCAGGAATAGACGGTTTAATAATACCAGATCTTCCGATAGAAGAAAGAAGTGATTTAGCTGCAGTAGCAGATAAGTTTGGAGTTTATCTAATACCATTGGTAGCTCCAACTTCAAAACAAAGAATAGAAAAAATAGTTACAAACACTAAAGGCTTTGTATACTGTGTTTCAGTTATGGGTGTAACTGGTGCTAGACAAAACATTACTACAAACATAGAAGAATATATGAAATCCGTTGGAGAATTCACAAAGGTGCCAAAGGCATTAGGCTTCGGTATCTCCAGCGCAGAGATGGCAAAACAATTTGTACCATATAGTGATGCAATTATCGTAGGAAGTGCCATAGTTAAAGCAGCAGCTGACGGTACTACAAAAGAAGAAAAAATAGCAAATGTAACAAAACTGGTTTCAGAGATAAAAGCAGTATTATAAAATATAAGGACCGTACTAGGATAAGATAATGCATCCTGCACGGTCCATAATTTTAAGATTTTGGAGGTATATTATGGCTCAAGTGAAGATTTATGGAATACATGAAAACTTAAATAAAGTGAAAAATAAATTATCTGAGGTAATACATTCCTGTGCAGTAGATGCACTAAAGCTTCCTCAGGATAAAAGATTTCATAGATTCTTTCCCCTAGCGACAGAAGATTTTTTCTACCCAGAGGGAAGAACAGAAAAATATATCATAATAGAAATAAGTATGTTTGAAGGAAGAAGTATTGAAGCAAATAAGCTGCTGATAAAACTGCTATTTGAAAGAATTGAAAAGGAATTAGAAATAAGAAAAAACGACGTGGAAATAACTATTTTTGAGACTCCTAAATGTAACTGGGGCATTAGAGGTGTTACAGGAGATGAATTAGAATTAAATTATAAATTGGTATAGTAACGTAGGTATGGAGTTAGTTTATGAAATTAGAAAATAAAGGGGAAGTAAATTTTGAAAGGCATAATAGCAAAAATAGCAGACAGCTATGGTTTGAATAGTCTACATAAAGAATATAGTAAAAGTGACCAGTTTTATTTTGATGAGGATGAAGTTTTTAAACTGAATAGTGATTATAACAAGTTTTATGCTAAACCTTCCTTGCCTGTAATCCATTTTCAAGGTAGTAAACTCGAAAATGGAGATGCTAAGGGCACCTTAAAGTTTTTAAGCGAGATTAATAATGGTGACAGTAATATAAATTCAATATTTCATTATAATATGTGTACAGATAAGGAAAACAGCACAAGTATCATATTAGTACATGGTTGGAGGGCTAGCCAATTAAATAGATTAGAGAGTGTATTTTTAGATAGTTTCATTGAAAAAAAGTACAATATTTACAGTTATGTATTACCTTTTCACATGGAAAGGTGCCCAAATATATCACTTTATAGCGGAGAATACTTTTTTAGTGCTAATGTAAGCAGAACCCTTAAATCTGTACAGCAATCAATAAGTGATATCAGGGCTTTAATAAGATATATAAAAGAAAAAAGAAAAGATAAAATTATTATTATTGGGTTAAGTTTAGGAGGATTAATATCTAATTTGTTATGCGAAGTGGAAGAAGATATTAATCTGCTGATTTCTTTGTTTTATGCAAATGATTTATCATTCACAGCATTTGAAACTGAAGCAGGAAAGTTTATAAAAGAGGATTTTATAGAAAATGATTTTGATATAAATATATTAAGGAACAGTTGGAGTATTATAAATCCTAGTTTAAAGAAACCTGTAATTGATCTTGATAAAATATTACTTGTATCAGGTATTTATGATAAATATGTTTTGAATGAAGATACTGATAAGTTGTGGATTAATTGGGATAAACCGAAAAGATACCTTTATGAATGTGGGCATTCAGGAATTGTACTTTCAAAAAGTAGAATTAAATATGATGTTTTAAAATTCATAGATGAAAGAGGTGACTTATGATTTTCAATAAAAAGATTATGGATAAAAAGAATTTTCTTAAAGAGTTAGATTCACTAGGGTATTCAGACCGATCAAACAGAATAGCCATACTAGGCCGTGATAATAATGGATCAAAAGAGTGTTGGAAACTACTTTCTTCACTACTGGAAGGCGGGGCATATGAAGCTCATCTTGCATTAATTGGTGCTGGTGTAACCAAGGATACCAATATTGTTTTATCAGCCTTAAAGCATCATAGGGCTAGTATCAGAATGAAGGCAGCAGGGCTTTTGGCAAAGGTAGGTTCAGTTAGTGATATCGAAAGGGAAATATTAAATTTATCTCACGATTGTCGTAGAAAATTATTGCACATCATTTCAACTATAAATCGTCAGGAATTAGCAGAGAGGCTAATCCCTTTAGTTTATGATCGATGGGGAGCCAAAGAGGCTGCTATCATACTACCTGCATGCAGCAGTGAGACTGTTAGTAAGTGGCTTTTAGACATTGGATATACCATTGAAAATTGGTACAAGTTAGCTAACCGTCATTGTGACATAGTAGCGGAGTATTTTAAAACAAGTTTAGAGAGTTCGCCACCTAGAGAAAAAGTATATATTTGGTGGAGGTTTTCATCTGCAATTGATATTTTATGCAGACTAAAACCAGATTTTATTTTGGATTGCGCAATAAATTTCGGCCCAATGAATACAATACATCCTGTGCTAATAAGACAACTTGGTACTTTGGTTAAACTAAGTCCTGATAAGGTATATACGCTGCTGACACGAAATGAGTCTCGAAGTGAGTTGCTCTTATATGGCGTACCAGATGGGATTTTAAAAAGAAAAGATCATTTATCAAAGGAGCAATGGATTGGATTAGCTAAATTGCTTGCAGATAATCCTGTACATATAACCAAATTGCTTCATCATATTGCACCTTCAAATCGTGCGGAGATTTTTAAGACAGTTTATGAAGAAGATAATCGCAAGGAAAGGATTTTTTCAGAAGATCTGTTGTATGAATTACCCAATAAATTACGTGATAAAGAAGCAGCTCGTATGCTTAAACTTCGTGAGATCAGTGATAATAAAGAAAAAACTATGAGTATTACTGCATGTCGTTTCATCGATAATTCAAAAGAAGAGCTTCAGAAGGCAGCACAAGCTTCAAATGCAGATGAGCGTGCAATGGCATATGCACATCTGATTAAGAGTACTGCATTATCAAGACAGGGAGTAGATAACACCTTGGTGTTTCTAGGCCGTATCAAAAATGATCAGGACAGTGTGCGAAATGTAGTGCTTTGGGAACTTTTAAGGTGTCCTCCATCTATTTTTAAAGATAAGAATGTAAAGGAGCTTACTTTACTTGTTGATAGTGTTATTGAAGCTAGAGATACTTCCAACAATACATTGTGCATAACAGAAATGTTTGCGGTTAGCATTATGCAGCATAATGCCTTAAATCCTAAAAGTGAGCTGTTTAAGTTTTCTATAAATACAATAACAAAGATAGCAAAAAAGACTGGCTACCTAACAATCACATCACTTACAGAAAACTTACCTCGAGGTCTAGAAAACACAATATTTGAAGCGTTTTATCCATTAGCTGTGGAGGCGAACAAAAGAGAAGATTACAGTTTTATAATTAGTCTTGCAGCCTTATTTGGAAAAAGAGGCTTTAATATAATAAGGCTTCAAAACTTATTAAAGGAAGCAATTACGGCAAAACCAGATGATATAGCAGTAAAAGCTGTTAGGCATTGGCTTGCACCTAAGAAGACCCGTGATGAAAGAGTAAAAGAATTACTAGCCTTGGATAAATCCTTTATTACAATAAACGAAGTATTTCTGCATTTGCATTACAGGCGTCAAGAATGGTTGGATCCATTTATTTCTGGCGATATTATTAAAGGCAAGTTTTTAACTGGTAAAACAATTTATCTTGTACCAGCTGCTAATGGATTTGGAAGATGGTTACCTCGCCAGCAAAAGGCCTTGAGTGTCCTGTTAGAGAGAATCGCGTTTGATCCTAAGCGTAGTATTTGGGAACGTTCAGGCGCTATAAAAGTAATGGCAAGAATGCCTGATTTCTGTCCCAATAAGATAATAGAACTTATAAAGGATGATGATATTGCTATTGTTGAAGCTGCACTTTATGCTCTGTCATTAACAGAAGACCCTGAAAAGGCACTTTCAGTTCTTTTAGAGAATTTAGATGGAGATAGAGCACGAGTAGCAATGTACTCTATACCTAAATGCATTCGTAAAGTAAATCCAGTGCTTTTAAATTCAACGCTTAGGGAACTTTTAAAACGAGATAAACTAAAAATCACTGTTAGAAAAGAAGCTATTAGATTACTAGGTGCTTTTAGAAGTAGTGAAAGCAGTGTGCTACTGATGAATGAGTTTAATAAAACAAATCCACATAAGGATGTAATAATTGCTATAGGGCATGCGGCTAGACAGTTTTTAGATGATGAACGTGGATGGAATATTTTAAATACAATGACTGCTTCAGCAGAAAGCGATGTTGTTAAAAGCTTATTAAATCAAAATCCTAATGAACTTCCAGCAGATTATAGAACAAGATATTTAGAATTAATCATTAAAATTTCAGAGCATAAAGATAGTACTGTTGCAAAAGAGGCTTTTAACTCCCTAAAAAATTGGATAAATATTAATGAAGAAATAATTGCTGAGGTTACTGCAAAGGTTATTGTAGATTTAGAAGACAGTACTAGATGGAAAAGTGCTATGGATACATTAGTAGAAACAAGTCGTGATGGTAATGTTAATGACATAGTAATAAATGTTTTTAAAGATTTGGCTAATACCCCGATAAATAATAAATGGAATGCAAATAATCAAAGAGATTTACCTCATAGACAACGGATATTGAAATTCACAAACAAGCTGACTTCTTTGCCAAACCTTACGCGATTAAACCTTACTGATTTGTATAGGGGGATTATAAACTGTATTTCATCAAATGAGACACTAAAATATATTTTGACGAAGTTTTATATAGCATCAATTGACTGGAATAAAGTAGAAGATTCTATATCTTATCTAAACAGTATTGCAAATTACATTAACAATCAGCCCTATCTTTTAAATAATGTATACAACAACATTGCAAAAAATTTAAAAGATGATAAGGGAGCTTGGAATCCAGAAACTATATTACAAATCGTTGATGGAATATGTTCTTATGGGTGTTATGAATCTCAGTTTATTGCTCTTTCTCTGCTTGAGGTTGCTGGAAAAGCTTTATTGTGGAGAGAAGATTGTGCACGCCGCTTAAGGCTATACAGAAACCATAATAATACTGAACTTCGCTCACTTGCATTAGATATTTGGACAGCAATAGATTAATTACTCTAATGATATTTTAGGATTTATTTTGACGATTTGGGTAAGCTAATGTGTAGAAAAAAAGATTTTTAAAATAAAAAATAAAACTTTTATAAAAAACTATTGACATGTTCCAAATAATCCAGTAAAATCAAATACAATAAATGAAATAAAAACTAAATATTCGAGAAAAATTCTTATCAAGAAAGGCAGAGGGACTGGCCCTATGAAGCCTGACAACCGGCATTATCATTTCAATGCACGGTGTTAATTC
>JAUZPI010000153.1 GCA_030706015.1 Bacillota bacterium | reverse complement strand
TATCTTTAATACAGAAAATCTTATAGGTACTTTTTTCGATAAATCAAAGCCGCTTTCTATATCTTTTTCTTTGAACACTTTAATAAATTCTTCCTTTTCATCTTCTGTTAGATGCGAAATATCCTCAAAGTGTATTTTTATCTTGTTTTCCTTTAACACCACTTGTACTGGTCTTTTAATATTACTATGCACAAATATTGTTCTTAAAATATCGTATCTTTCAATAATCTTATTGATACTCTCTTCATATATCTTAACATCAAATATTCCACTTATTCTTAAAGCTTGTTGCTCAAAGTATGTTTGTTTGTGCTTATCTTGATTCAATAGTGCATATAACAACATTCCTTCTTGCATTGGTGATAATGGATATATTTTCTGTATTTTTTCTTTATTACTCATATTATTCTCCCTGTCTATAAAAAGTTAGTGTGAAATTTTTACACTATTTCTTTATTTTTTATACATTAAAATTCATGTAACTATTTAGCCGTTAACAAAATCTAATATTAATATTAATTTGTAAAACATTTCTTATATACCTTTCATTAGTTTTATTGTATTATAAACAGGCAAATCCCAAAAACTAATGATAAGGTGGTGACACGCAATGAGTGAAGGAAAAATTATAGAAATCTATAATCAAGGTATTTCTCAAGTTATAGAAACTATAAAATTATTATCAAATCAGATTAAAGAGCAAAATGCTAAAATTGAGCAATTGACTAAGGAAAATAAAGCACTTACAGTACGTGTCCAATCACTAGAAAAACAAACTAAAACCAATAGCAATAATAGTAGCAGACCACCTTCTTCCGATGGTTTGAAAAAGAAAACTAAAAGTCTTAGAAAGCCTTCTGGTAAAAAACCTGGCGGTCAGCCTGGTCATGAAGTTTGGAGTGTTCTGAATAAAATAGACACATAAAATGTACGATTTTCTCTATTTATCGTAGTATTCTGAATTTCATACTAAAAGTGATTAATAATTGAATTAATTTAAATAATATGTAATTAAAATTTTTATGTACCCTACCCGATTGAATAGGCCGAATTAGGCTGCAGGCTCCAGATGTACGTAGTAATCTGCTTTATATTCTCTTGGTGATTTATATCCTAGTGTTGAATGCAATCTCTTTGGATTATAGAATAGATCTATATATTCTACTACGGCTGTTCTAGCCTCACTTCTTGTTCTAAATTTACGTCCATACAGCTTATCCTTTTTTAATGAAGCGAAAAATGTTTCAGCACATGCATTATCATAACAGCAACCTTTGGCACTCATGCTTTGGAGAAATCCCCTTGACCTTAATAGTTGTTGGTAATAGTATGAGGCATACTGTACGCCCCTGTCGGAGTGAAATATTAGTCCCCCCTCAGGCTTCTCTTTATTTACTGCAGCATTAAAAGCATCTATAACTAGCTTTCTGGTCATAGTAGAATCCATTGACCAACCAACTACTTCTCTATTAAACAAATCCACGACAGTGGCCAGATAGAGCCATCCTTTATCAGTGCTAATATAGGTTATATCTCCTACATAGGCCCTATTGGTAGATTTAATCTTAAAGTCTTGGTTAAGCAGATTTGGCGCTACATTAAAGTTATGATCTGAGTATGTTGTTGCTTTATATTTTCTTTTTAGTTTACTGGATATATTATTTTCTTTCATTAATTTAGAGACTCTATTCTTGCCACAAACTATTCCATCTTTTTTAAGCTGCGCTGTAATTCTTCTAGCACCGTAGGTGCCATCAGATTGTTTGTGAATTCTTTTTATTTCAATGGCAAGCAAGGAATTATCCTTTCTTCTTTTGGCCTCCGGCCTCTTTACCCAGGCGTAATAGGAGCTCCTTTTAATATTTAGTACCTCACACATCTTCTCCACATGAAACTCGGAGCTATTCTCATAAATGAAGTGGTATCTTATTTCACGGGCTTTGTGAAGATGGAGATAGCTTTTTTTAATATTGCATTTTCTTCCTCTAAATCAGCCATCTTCTTTTTTAACAATCTTAATTCCTCATCAGCTGGTCTTAACCTCCCCTTACCTGGAAATGCATTATCTCCATGTGTCCCATATTCCTTTACCCATCTTCTAACGGCTGCTTCACTGACACCTATTTCTTTTGCTACATGAGTCACCTTTCTTCCTTGCTCTGTAACTAACTTTATTATCTCTTTTTTATATTCTACAGAAAACTCTCTTCTTTTACTCATTTGCTAAACACATCCTTTTCTATTTATATATTATACATTCTTTTCTATGTGTCTATCAAATTGGGTATACTCCAGGTCATACTCTTGAACAAATAGAAAATCCTGATGAAATAATAGTACATACAGTAGATAAATGCGAAAAATGTGGAGCATCCACAAAAGATAAACCAGCGGAAACGTATATAAAACGTCAAGTTATAGATTTACCGGATATAAAAATAAAAGTTACAGAGCATAGAGCAGACGTTAAAAAGTGTAGTTGTGGTCATGTAAATAAAGCACAATTCCCCGAAGGGGTTAGCCAACCAGTTCAGTATGGAGCTAAGATAAAGGCCACTTCAGTGTACTTGAACCAATATCAATTTATTCCATATGACAGGAAGAAGTTTTTGAAGACCTATTTAACCACCATATAAGCAAAGGTACTTTGGCTTCTATAAATAAAACTTGCTATAATTCTTTAGAATCTATTGAAAATGATATAAAAGAGGTTCTAAAGAATGATGACGGTGTGGTTAATTATGATGAAACAGGAGTATTCATAGATAAAACCTTAAAATGGCTTCATGTTTCATCTAATGATAAATATACCTATTATCAAGTTCATAAGAAGAGAGGTAGCGAAGCTATTGATGATATAGGTATTCTTCCAGAGTTTAAAGGTACTGCTGTACATGATTCATGGAAAAGTTATAATAAATACACTAACTGCGGCCACTCGCTATGCTGTGCACATATTTTAAGGGAACTAAATGGTATAACATAATTAGAGAAACAAAGTTGGGCTGAAAAAATGAAATCGCTATTAATTGAAATAAAATCTGAAGTAGATAAATCACTACCAGGTGCTAACGCACTAACTCTTGATAAAATTATTGCTTATGAAGAAAGATATGATTCCATCATAAGATACGGTCAAGAGGAAGATTTTAAGCTAAACTTTGATTCAAAAACTAGCAAACGTAAAAAGAGCAATAGTAAACCTCTTCTTGAACGTTTGTCATTACATAAAAACGAAGTTCTTAGATTTATGAATGATTTTGCTATACCATTTGATAATAACCAATCGGAACGCGATATCCGCATGACAAAGGTGAAACAAAAAGTCTCTGGTACATTTAGAAGCTCCTGCGGAGCAGACTATTTTGCAAGAATACGTGGTTATATATCTACAATAAGGAAACATTCTCTAGATGTTATGGAATGTTTAGACTCTGTATTCCTAGGTTCACCTGTGAATCCTACGTCAAATTAGCCTTTTAATAAGGGGTATTTTAATTTAAATACCCTGTTTTGGCATACCTAAAATAACCATCAAGGCTATAAGACACATAAATACTACGTATTTATAAATTTTTATTTAGCAATGGCTGAATAGTTACAAATTCATATTTTTTTAAGACGCTTTCATTAAATGCTGTTATCATTGGTATTCTTATAGTTTTTCAAAAATTTAAAACTTTCCATAATAAAGTCTACTGATGGCTACAATGCTTATACTCTTGCAGCCACCAGTATAAGTTACCTAATGACTATGATTTTGATGCTATACAAATTATTGGACTTAACAATGATGCTGCTGTACCATCTGAATTTCGTTAAAATTATCCTTATAAATTCACCATTGATTCTATAAATTCAAGTTCTTCAATTGATAATTCTTCGTATCCATAATCGCTTGGTGTCATTTCTGATTCTTCTTTTTCAATACAATGATCTATGACTTTTAAAAGCATTTTTTCATAGTCTTTTGCCAGTTTTTCTATTGTGTCTGAATTATACTGTTCTTTATTGTATGCAAAACTCATCTGTAATTCACCATTGATAACCATTCCATTTACATCTATAGCATACAACTGTTCTGATTCTTTACTTATCGATGCTCCACATGATATTTCTGATATACCAAATAAATCCTGATTTACATCTTTATCAAACTGTCCTAAATAATTAAAGCTTATTTGAGGATTTAACTTAAATTCCAGTTCATTCTTATATTTCTTAGGTGTTATATATTTTAATATTCCATATCCTATTCCCTTATTTGGTATCTTTCTTATATCTTCTTTTACTGACTTTATATAGTATCCCATATCATCAGATCCAGCAACATCTATTATTAATGGATACTGGGATGTAAACCATCCTATTGTTCTTGTTATATTTACGTCTGGAATTATTTCCTCTCTTCCATGTCCCTCAAGATTTATTAGAACTTTATTCTCTCCTGTCCACTCTTTTATGGTTAATCCTAATGCACTCAATAAAATATCGTTTATTTCTGTATTATAGGCTTTATTTAAATTCTTTAATAAATTCTCAGTATCTGTTGCTGATAATTTCATAATGGACGTAGCTGAATTTTTAACTCTATCTTCTACTATAGCTTCATTGTCCTTTGGAATTCTCTCTATTTTTGTATTCTCTACTTTACACCAATAATCTATCTCTTTTAGCAGTTCACTACTTCTAGCATAGCTTTGTATTTTCTCTGACCAAGTCTTAAATGAGTGTGTCTTTTCTGGTAATGTTATTGTCTCTCTTTTTACAGCTTGTTTATACGCTGTGTTAAAATCTTCAAATAATATTCTCCATGATACTCCATCTATTACCAAGTGATGAATTACTATTAATAAATGATCTCCTGCACTTGTTTTAAATAGTCCTAATTTTACTAATGGTCCTTCAAGAAGATTTATACTTGCCTGTATTTTGTTAGCTTCATTTATTATCCTATCTTCATATGATTTTTCATCTCTTAAATCTACAACTTCCAGATCAAATAATTTACCTCTTATTCCCTTATTATAGGCCTTTAAACTATTCTCTTCTTTATTAATAACTATTCTTAGGGCATCGTGATGCTCAACTATTTTTGTGAATGCTTCACTTATTATCTTCTCTTCAAAGCCTTCTTTTGAAGAGATCATAAATGCTTGATTCCAATGATGCATATTTGTAAATTCTTTTTCAGTAAACCATTCCTGTATTGCTGTTAATTCTACTTTCCCTTCTATGACTGATTGATTTATTTCTTCTTCTATTTCTATTACATTTCCACTTAATTCTCTTACAGTTGGCTTTTGAAATAAGTCATTAACATTTACCTTTAATTTGTAGTTACCTAAGCGTGCAGAAATTTGTATTGCTTTTATTGAATCTCCACCTAATGCAAAGAAGTTATCATCTATTCCTATTTTCTCTACTCCTAATACATCGCTCCATACTTTTAATATCTTTTCTTCTGCTTCATTTCTTGGTGCTGCATATTCTACTCCTGTATTTATATCACCTTCTGGTTCTGGTAACGCTTTTCTGTCTATCTTTCCATTTGGCGTTAGCGGTATATTTTCTAGTTGTATAAAATATGCTGGTATCATATAGTCTGGCAGATCTTTTGATAGGTGTTCTCTTAATTCTGTTACTGTTTTTTCTTTATTACTTACTACATATGCACAGAGATACTTATTTCCTTCTTTGTCTTTTCTGTCTACTACTACTGCTTCTCTTACCTCTTCATGGTTTAGTAATTTACTTTCTATTTCTCCTAGTTCTATTCTAAAGCCCCTTATTTTTACTTGATGGTCTATTCTTCCTATATATTCTATGTTTCCATCTGGTAACCATCTTGCCAGGTCTCCTGTCTTGTACATTCTTTCTCCTGGCTCATATGGATTT
>JAUZPI010000152.1 GCA_030706015.1 Bacillota bacterium | reverse complement strand
TTTGTTAAGAGAGGGAAGGGAAGAAGCTAGGAAGGTCTCACCTAAACTCTTGGAGGGGGGCAAGATTCAACAGATTCTAGTCTCAAATGAATTAGCTGCAAAAGGTATACATAATGTAATGGAGATATTTACAAGAGACCCAATAAATCAATCATTAGCTTATATTGTGGTGGTAGAGGGAAGTCCCAAAAGCTTGCTTGAAAGAGCAGCAAGCTTTACAAATAAACCTATACCAGCAATATATATTAATCAACTTTTAACAAATAATAAGAATTTATCAAATATTAATGATGCTACAGTAAGTTATTTTAATATATGCTATTATGCACCAGGACTTGATCCTATGTTCCCGATTATAAGAGCTGAAGAAAAAGATGTAAAAATAGCAGGAACTGCCTTATTTTCAAAGGATAAAATGGTGGGAAGGATAAGCACGCAGCAAACTACCTTATTAATAGCTCTTTCCAATAAGTTGAAGAAAGCAGGGTATTTATTCCCCTCTCCCACATCTATAGAAAAACAGACTAATACTAAAGAAGGAATAGTTACAATGATAAAAGGAGCTAAAAGTAAAATAAATATTTCTATGGAGGGCAAGCAAGCGGTCGCAGATATTAGTGTTAAATTAAGAATAAATCTAGAGGAATATCAATGGGATAATATGAGTAATAGAAATTATCAAAAAAGCATTGAAAAATTTATGTCTGACCAAATTAGTAATGATGTATTATCTACAATTAAATATGCTCAAAGTGTTGGAAGTGATCCATTAGGTATTGGCGACAAGATAAGAGCAAAATACAGTCCATATTTTAAGGATTCCAATTGGGATGAAATTTACAAAAACACAAAGATAAATGTGGATTCACAGGTGGAAATAGACCAATTTGGAATTATCAGATAGTTATGTGAGTTTAATATACTTTCTCTTTTAATAAATTTAAGAGAGGTGTTTATAGTTTATGAAGAGAATTTTTATATTGTGCTGCATATGTATTCTCTTACTTACTGGATGCTGGGACCAAAAGATATATGAGAGAACAGGTTTTATATTGCAAATGGGAATTGAAACTGGGAAGGATAAAAAGATATTAGTTGTCTACGCTCTTCCGGTAATAGGAATTGAAAAAACTAATCTTCCTGAATTGAATATTGAAGAAATTAATGTGCTTAGGCAGGGAAGGGAAGAAGCCAGAAAGAGTTCGCCAAAGATTATAGAAGCGGGAAAATTGCAGCAAATTTTGTTTTCTGATGAACTGGCAGAGAAGGGAATTCATGAAATGTTAGAGATATTCCATAGAGATCCCGTTGACGCAATATTACCTTATGTAGTAATAGTGGAAGGCAGCCCTAGGAGCTTGATTGAGATGTCAGCCGCGTATAAGAATAAGCCTCTGCCTTCAATGTATGTAAATCAACTGCTTACTAATAATAAAAACATATCTAATATAAATGATGCCACAATAGCTTATTTTGACACCTGTTATTATGCAAAGGGTTTAGACCCCTTTTGTCCAATGATAAAATCAGGACCAAAGGACGTTAAAATTAGCGGGAGCGCTTTGTTCTCAGGTGATAAAATGGTTGGTAAAATAAGTACTCATCAAACTACGCTATTAATTGCTTTAACAAATAAGTTAAAAAGTGCAACTTATATCTTTCCATCACCAAACTCCGTCGAAATACAGGATCCGTTAAAAGAAGGCATGATAGTTATGATAAAAAAATCAAAGAGCAAGATTGAGGTTAAAATGCAAGGAAAACAGCCTGTGGTAAATGTAATGCTATCTCTAAAAGTCAATTTAGATGAGTACCAATGGGATAATGTAAGTATGGAGAAGTATAAAAAAAATATGAAAAATTTATGTCGGATCAGCTTAATAAAGATATTTTATGTTTATTAAAGTATACTCAACAGGTAGGCAGTGATCCATTGGGTATTGGTGATAAATTGAGAGCCAAGTATGGAATGGATTACAACAATGAAGAATGGAGAGAACTATATAAGAATGCAAAAATTAATGCACAAGCTGATGTTAAAATTGATATGTATGGTATTATAAAATAACTATGCTAAATTACTGGTGATTAGGTAGCACTAGTAATTTTTTCATGTCCGAGGATAATTTATTTCAGTATTATGGTATTACTTATGTTCGAGTGCTATAATTTTATTAGTGATATACAAAATAAATACTTTAATTGATGAACTATCAATTGAATAATAATTTTAGATGATGGGTGATACAAATGAATAGAAAATTAAGATTTACAGCTATATTATTAGCTGGGGTATGTGTTTTAAATTTCAGCATTATTGCAAGAGCTGAAACCATTAGTGGTACGGCTTTAAGCAAAGATTTAAATGGTGATGGCGTAGTTGATATAATGGATGTTGCACTTGCAGCTTCAGCATACAATTCAAAAAATACATTGTATGATGTAAATGGAGACTCAATAGTAGATTTATATGATTTAGTACTTATCTCAAAGGGTATTTCTTCGAATTACTTAGATAATTATAGTATTTCCATTGGAAATACCATTGGAAATCTTATGAATAATTCAGTAGCAGCAAATGACGATGGATACATATATTATAAAAACGACAATGATGGAGGAAAGCTCTATAGAAAGAATAGAGACGAAACGGGCAAGATTAAGCTTAGCGATAATCCAGTAAGCAGTATTAATGTTATAGGAAATAAAATATTTTATACAGATTGCAGTGATAGTAATAGTATATATAGCATGAATAAAGATGGAACTGCAAAGACAAAAATAGTTTCAGGTAATACAGGTAATTTTATTGTAGAGGGTGGATTTATATATTATCAATGCAGCCAAGATGCAAATAAATTGTACAAGTGCAATTTAGATGGTACAAATAATGTTAAAGTTATTGATGATGTAATTGGAAGATTTGCAATTTTAGGGCAATATATTTACTATACAAATAAAACTGATGGTTCAAAATTGTACAGAGTTAAGAATGACGGCAGTGAGAAGACTGCAATAACTGCTGAATCTGTTGGATTTTACTGTATATCAAATGAAATGATTTACTATGCAAGCAATATGGACAACCTATTATATAGAATAAATATAGATGGTAGCAATAAGCAGAAAATTAGTTCAGAGCAAATAGCACAAATGAATATAGTTGGAGACTGGATATATTTTTGCAGCAAGACAGATGGTAAGCTATATAAGATGAAAAATGATGGAACTTTAAAATATAAGATTGGAGATGAATCTTTAAATACATCAGATGGTACAGGTATAATAAATATCATTGATACCTCAATATATTATGCAAATGCCTCAGATGGGAATAAGCTATATAAGATAAATGTAGATGGTACAGGAAAACAATTTGTGGATTCATTTATAATGAATACAGGTTTTGTTACAGCAAATCCAACATTAAATGTTAGGTCAAGTCCAAGTACCTCTGCAAGTAAGCTAGGCACTTTAAATTACTTGGACAAGGTTCAAATACTTGATAACAGTTCTGGTTGGTATAAGATAGCTTATGGAACTGGTACTGCATATGTTTATGCTAGTTATATCCAGCCTATAAATAGTAGTGATGATTATTTAGGAATACTGTCAGCTCAATATGAGTCTAATGGTGATCCAGGTGCTATATCAAACACATCAGGAGATCCAGGTGGAAAATCCTATGGTGCTTGGCAGTTATCAGTAAATGCTGGGTCATTAAACGAATTTCTTAGTTGGCTTAAAAATCAAAATCTAAATTATTATAATAGATTAATAACAGCAGAACAGGCTGATGGTAATACTAATGGAACGAATTTTGATAACACTTGGAAGCAGATAGCTAGCGAGGATGCTTTTGGTTTTAAACAGCTTCAAAAGGCCTATATAAAATATGCTTACTATGATGCAGGTGCTAAAATACTAGTAAATAAAGGGTTTGATATAAGCAAAAAAACAAACGCCTTAAAAAATGTACTATGGTCCACAGTGGTTCAGCATGGAGTTTCCGGAGGAACATATATATTCAATAAGGTCGGATTAAATTTAACAGAAGAGCAGACTATCACAGGAGTATATGATGAAAGGTCAAAGGTAGATATATACTTTTCCAGCTGTTCTGCAACTGTACAACAAAATCTTATAAGTCGATTTGCTTCGGAAAAACAAGATGCACTTACTATGCTTCAGAAAGATTTTTAAAATAATAGCACAGAAATCTTATTTTAATAATGGGATTTCTGTGCTGCTTTTTTTTATAATTAAAATTATTAAAATATAAATGAATAGAGATTCATATAAGTATGGCGATTTATTTGAAAAAGTCTTTATATTTAATATCAGATTTAAGTATATGACTTTCTATCCAATTTGCAATAAACATAAGAAGATCCATTGCAACCTTATTTTGGTTTAGGTCTAAATCTTGAGCTTTTACCTCTGAGATTTTATCTACAAAGGCACTGTGTTCTTTTGTATGCGCCATAACTTCTGGAAAATTATATTGTTCCATCAATTTTTCCTCATATTCAAAATGATAAACAGTATAATCCTTTAATTCAGATAGTGCATGAGCTAACTCATCATAGTTATCTTTATCACCCTTTTTTGAAACGATTGAATATAAATTGTGAGCTAGTTCGAATAATTGTTTATGTTGTTCATCAATTTTACTAATACTAGTACTATAGGTATCTTTCCAATCAAACATACTAATTACCTCCGTTTTTGTTATTAAAACAAATTATAACATTAATTTTGTAAAATTTACACTCATAAATTATTAATTTTGTAAATAAAATATAAAGGTTGTGTTAAAGATATAATTACCTAGATTTCTTACAAATATAAAATTGATATATGTAGAAGATTCCCAGTGACTTCTTGACAGCGGTAGCTGGAAATATTTAAAACTAAAAAAAAGAACCTCCTTATGTTTTAATGGTTTTGTCGAGAAACCAAACAAAAGGTATAAGCTGATAGATATTATTGGTGTAGCTATATGTGCTATAACTAGTGGTGCTGAATCCTACAATGGTATTGTGGAATTTGCAGAAGCAAGCGTGAATGAGAAGTTTAGGAAGTACAAGAACAGATGCTTTTTGGGAACCACGCCATTTATTGGTTGAATCCTATCTTTTCTCTTGTTGGGAGATATATCTAATATTATGTTTGTCGTATTACTTCCTATAATGATCCTGGTACAATTCTCCTTCTGAAGTAAGATCATTCTCATAAGCACTTGCATGAAAAAAAGATTCATGAGCACAGGCATTATCATCCATCAGGGGAGACTCCAAAGGATGGGTATCACGCGCACACTCATGAGCATGAGGAAATATTACATGAGCATCCGCACACCCCGGACATACATCATAGACATTCACACTGATTCTGGAGATTGTGGTTGAGGGATAATCTGTATCATGGGTATGGAAATATAATAGTTTAAAGAACTTCTGTTAGATGCCATATATATTTATTCATTTAAAATAAAGTGTCATTTATGTACTCAGATTCACATATTACTATATCATAGTATCAAGTAGATATGGGAGTAATAATATAAAATGAGTTTAAATAGTCAGTTCACATACTATCCGATACAACCAGATAATCCAAAGGATTCAGACAGGTATACACTAGCATATTACGCACTATCTGAGAAAAAAAGATTGGAAGATTTATATATCATAAGGCAACTTATGTCTCCCCCTCCTGATATTGCGAATTATGCTAGACATGGAGAGTTTAAAGGTTTAAAAGTTGGAATCATTGGAGGAGGGCTGGCAGGGTTGTCGGCAGCCTTTGAACTTAGAAAGCTAGGCTTCAATATTACTGTTTTAGATGCATTGGAAGATAGAGTAGGAGGTAGAGTGTATACATACTATTTTGATAAAGAAAAAACTTTGTATGGAGAATTTGGCCCTATGAGG
>JAUZPI010000151.1 GCA_030706015.1 Bacillota bacterium | reverse complement strand
TCCTGCGTCAGGGCAAGTGGAATACAAGGTATTGAAATAGTAGATGGAAAAATAATGTTGATTGAATGGAGAATTAGGTATGATTCCTGCGGTGATCTTCATATAAGAAGAAAAATATTAAGAGGACCTGAGCCTATTGAAGCATTTGACTTTAGGAACAAAAAAAGAATGCAATAATTTTACACTGAAAAATTAAGGAAACATATATAGGTATCCGCCCTTTTGAAAAGAGGAATAATCCTTGTTTTACAGCATGTTTTGTGCTAATGAAAATACCGTTTGAGAATCTGCTGTAGGCAGCGGTATAAATAAATTAGCGATAATCACCTGAATAATCAAGGAACATAGCAGCACTACTGGAATTACAACCTTTTTACCATACTTATTAATTTTTTAATAAATCCAGACATATAGAAGCTCCTTTCCAATAATTTATCACCTTTATGCTTGAAAAGCATATCTCGTCGCTTGATAAATCTATCTTACATTAATAACCTTAAATTAACCTTAAAGGATGTAGAAAAAAATTTCACCTTCGCAGGTTTTGATGAATAATTTACATGATAGTTTCAAATAATCTTATACATAACTTTTTTATTTGGAGGCATATAAATATGTTCTATTTACTTTTAGCTACTTTCTTTTTGATTTGGGCTATTATTGTCATTAAAAAAGGGCAGTTTACTTGGCACTCAATATTGAGCATATATGTAATAACCAACATTGTAGTAGATCATGGTGATGAGATATTTGATTACTGGTTTTATAAGAAGTGTTATGATCTTCCTGCCCATTTATTGAAAAACCCTGCAGCTGATTCATATCTAGGGCTCGTGTTTTCTGATGGAGTGATTTTTCCTCTTATTGCTATTATATTCTGCTATTATGCCACCATCTGGCGTCACCCTTGGTTATTGAGCATTATAGGCGCTCCTTTTATGGCACTCATCGAAGTTGCCTTAGACAAAACAGGATTCATGGTTTGCTATCACTGGAGCCATTGGTTTACACTTGTGATAACCTTTATTTCTTTTAGGATACTTGCTCATTATGCCCACAGATTTATTTACTACTCACCGCCAGTTTCTTATCGTTTTTGGCTTGTAGGTGTTATTTATGTCTCTTCTGATTGGCCTGGATATCTGGTAAGCTGGGGTACGGGACAGTTTGCACTGTATAGACCGCACCTTTTTGTAAATCCTGTTTCAGATGATAGATTCACTGATCTTATGCTTACTACTATTCTAGGCATATGTTTGGCATATTTTGCTCCAAAAGTCCGTAAACAATTTAAGCCATTCTTATTTCTTGGTTTAAGTGTATGCTGGATTACTTTTGCATTTTGGATGTATAGTAGAGGGATGTTAATTTATAATCATTGGAGTCATATAGGGACAATTGCTAGGTACCTAGAACCATGCATATTAGCTTATTTTATTGACCGTTGGGAAACCAATTATTTATCAACTCTCCATTAATTGTTGTACACCACGCAGTTTATAAATAATTGGGCTACAGCATTATTAAATAAAAAACTCAAGACCTAACCAGTTATTAAAGTATAGACTTGAGTTTCATGGTATAAAGCTATTTTTATTCCAGGTTCCACAGAAAAACGATTCTCCACTGGAAGTCCTAGTTCTACGTATCAGTTCTAACATAGACTTTTTCCAAAACTCAAACAAATAAAGGATTATCCTCTTTAAGATAAGACATCTTATATTCATTAATTGTCTAGCAAAATTTTTATTACATCGTCCATCGAAAGAACATTAGCAAAACGTTTATTCCAAATCTTATACAAATCTTTCTTTCCTTTATATTCATTTATAGTAGTTAACATTCTCACTATGCTCATAGGTAATGCAAAGTTATTCAATTTATTATTTTCAAAAGAAATCATTATATAGTCTCCCTCAATTATATTATATTTTATTTTATTATAAATATAATCACTCTTGCCTAAATGATTATATTTTCGTTAATATAATCATTTAAAATTAAAATAAACATTATCACTTAACAGTAAATGATAATGTTTATTCTTAATGTAAAATTGTTTTATAATATTGGTACGCAAATTTCGCAATAATGTTTATTTATCATCTCTATTGCATAGCGTTCAAGAATAGGTCTTCTATCATCAAATTCATAATTTCTTTTTAATAACTCCGAAAATATCTCCATCCATGCTTTTTGTATAGCATCTACCGTATGACTTATTTTGAATACACAATATTTTCCACCAATAGTTTTCCCAAAATTAATATACTCATTATCAACCTTAAATTCATCCGAAACGATTAAACAGGTATCATAACGACAAGCTTTAGGTTCTGTAAACTCCGGATTATCTTGGGCTATTCCTAATATAATTGAATCTTCATTAAATAAGTTTTTTTCTCTAGCCCAACTTTTTAATTGTTCCATTATTTTTACATTATCTAAACCGTAAGGACCAGTTCTGCGTATATAAGCAATTTTATATGCTGGTATCATTTCAATATTAATATCCATAACTTACCTTCTTTTTTATAGAGTACATCGATGCCTGAATTCATCATATAATGCTTTAAAATGTATTTCAACTTATTTTTTAAAATAACTCATGTGACTGTCACCTTCAGCATTTTTAGCTTTTTATAGGTGCATAAATTTTAATACTTGGACATTCTGCAGGATACAATATACTATCTTGTACATACCATTCTTCAATCCACTTAATTTTAGGATTTATTCGTTGTCCATTTAAACCAATCCAGTTAATTGCTTCCTCCCATGTTTTTGGAAGATCACTAAAATTTGTATTGCATGTTGCAAAATTTCCTCCCTTCAAAGTATCAATTTTTATTCGTTTATCGTCAATAGTAATTTTGCCATCTACTGTTACCATAGCAATATACCATTTCTTTATTCCTTCTCTTCGAATATTGTAATTATGATGAGCAAAAAATTTGTGTTTTTCTGAGGTATTTAATATGCCATTGGCTTTAGCCAAATTCAGTAAAATATCCCATGCTTCATAGGGAGCTTTTTCTTCTTCCCCAATAATTTTACACATTGCTACACTTGTATCCTTTAAAGTTTCAATTGAAAAATTGCTTTTCTCGCATATTGGCATATATAGATCAACATTATAATCAAAATTTGCGTTAAAACCTTCTAAATGTTCTTCCATCCATTGATGAGTACCAAAATCATATTTGCTTATTTTTACCCATGCTTTAAACCTTTGCCATGCCTTTGCTATATCTTTAACTGGAACAGTAGTTACCGCATATAGCCCTCCCTCTAGGTCTTTTGTCTTTATCATATCATCTTCTACATTACAATTACCATCAATGGTAATACAAGCTTCATAACCATATTCATCTAAGCTTGACTCACAATCAGGCGTATCATATCCAAATAATCTATATGTACTCGGTCATATATCTTTATCTGTTCTAAAATTTTCTCTCTAAATAAATAACTATAATTTATTTTCTAACAAAGATTTTACTTTTATATCTGTATCTGTTCCTGATAGAGGAGTATTTACAATCAACTTTAGATTAGGATTATCAGAAACATCAAAACTACTAAACTCAAAAAGTAACGTTCCTACAGTTGGATGTTGTAATTTTTTATGAATTTCACTTTTTCTTTGAACTTCATACTTAGACCACCATGATTTAAACTCTTTACTTTCATTCTTAAGATCTTCAATAAAATTAACAATCCATGCCTCTTCAATATATTGTCCAATATCGGAACGAAATCTTGCTATCATACCTTTTGCATGAAACTCCCAATCTATAAATAAATTCTTATATTCAGGTTTATTAAACATCATCCAAACCATATTTCTTTGCCTTCCATTTACTTTATCAAAATCTGAAAACACAAGACTTGCAGCTTTGTTCCATGCAATAATGTTCCATCTTGTGTCCATTATAAATGCTGGGCTTACTATTAAATTATCTAGTACATGTTGAAGTATTGGATTCACAGTTTCTTGTTGTGAAGGAATATCTATTTTTGGAACTTGCTTTGCTAAAGTATAAAGGTGAATACGTTCTTGTTTATCAAGCATTAGTACCCTAGCTAAACTTTCTAATACTTGTCCAGAGACTTGTATAGACCGCCCTTGTTCAAGCCAAGTATACCAGGTTATCCCTATACCTGCTAATTGTGATACTTCTTCCCTTCTTAATCCCTTTGTACGCCTTCTCCCTCCTTCTTGGATACCAACTTGTGAGGGCAAAATATTAGCTCTTTTTATTTTCAAGAAATTCCCCAATTCTTTATATCTATATTTTTCATTATTCACTATTTTCACTCCTATCCTATTAGAATTTATACTAGTATAAATAGGCTCCTATTACTATTATTAGAATTACATTATCCTATTTATATCATATATTTTAATATCATTAAACAGAAAAGGAGGAAATTCATGTATGAAAATATTATTTTTAAATGGATCGCCTAGAAAAAATGGCTACACTGTTAGCCTAATGAAATGTATTGAAAAAGGAATTGATTCAAGTCACTCTATTGCATGGATACATTCTTATGATTTAAATATGACTCCTTGTAGAGCTTGTTTACAATGTAGACCTAACAAAGAATGTGTATCGCCTAAAGATGATGGTCATTATGTATGGCATAAAATACGATCTGCTGATGCGATTGTAATTGGTAGTCCTACTTATTTTGGAAATATATCTGGACCATTAAAAATTCTTATTGATAGAAATCTTACTGCTTTTGAAGAAATAGCTGCAAGTGGTTTAGAAATGCCCTCTCCTTTACATAAAGGAAAAAAAGCTATTATTGTTACTGCGTGTAATGCTCCATATCCAATGAGCCAACTTCAATCTCAAAGCAAAGGTGCTATACAGGCTATGGAAGTAGCCATTAAAGCTGGTGGATACAATATTATTGGAAGTATAACTTTAGATGGAGCTGCTTCAAAAGATGGTGTTCCTTTAAAAATTGAAGAACAAGCTAGAATACTTGGAATGAAGTTATCTTTATAAATACAACATTTCTTATGATACGGTATTTCTGTCTGCAAAAACAGCCTTAGGCTAGTTATATCAATACCTAAGGCTATAAATGTCACTTATTTACGGTAGTCGAGTAGGGTGTTGCTTTCCAGAAGGGATTTCCACCATTTAAATTACATGACCTTGCTCAGTCGCACCGGCTCACCGTAACCGATATAACGTGAACTGCTCCCATTATAGTAGATAGTGTATACTATAATGGGAGCATCCCAAAATATGAAGTTTTTTACTTTATCTTCATCAGAATTAGTTCGTAACCACTTCTGCGCTATAAGAACATTCTGTTCTATCACTTTCTAAGCATCTCGGATTTGTTTTTGTTAATGTTATAAATACTCTTCCTGCTCCCACTCCAAGTTGAGGTATGCTTAATTTTGCTTCGGTTTTTCCTGCCGCTACTGTAGTTGTTGCTATTGCAGATCCCCCTGTTGCATCTTTATACACCTTTATTATCGTACCTTCTATAATATCACCAGAAATGTAAATTGTATCTGCTATTCCTACATTATTTTCTATAGTTACATTACCTGCGCCAAGTTGATTTGTTTTAGCTTCTGCAGTATAAGAACATTCTGTTCTATTACTTTCTGAACATCTAGGATTTGTTAATGTTACAAATACTCTTCCTGCTCCCACTCCAAGTTGAGGTACGCTTAATTTTGCTTCGGTTTTTCCTGCAGCTACTTTAGTTGTCGCTATTGCAACTCCTCCTGCTGCATATTTATATATCTTTATTATCGCACCTTCTGTAACACCGGAAACATTAATTATATCTGCTATTCCTACATTATTTTCTATAGTTACATTACCTGCACCAAGTTGATATGTTTTAACTTCTGCAGCATAAGAACATTCTGTTCTATCACTTTCTACGCATTTAGGATTTGTTTTTGTTAATGTTATAAATACTCTT
>JAUZPI010000150.1 GCA_030706015.1 Bacillota bacterium | reverse complement strand
ATGTGCTTCAATTGAGTTAAATGTGTTGTTACCAAACCTACATCTGACCCAAAAGCTTCTAAAAGTAATATCTTATTTTCAAAGTTTGGCATATATGGAGTTCCTGCTAATTTAAGCAGACATCGAATATTACCACCTACAACCACACCCTCCATCTTATTTCCTTGAATAAAGGAATACTTCACATCAAACAAATCTTTTTCTCCGTTGAAAAGTGAATTAGTAAACCATTTTATTTGAGACTCATTATGATCATATATTAGATTTCTAATTTGATACAAATAGGATGTTTCTTCTGTTTTCGCATATATTGCATTTATTACAGTAGTTAAATCGCTGTATCCAAAAAAAGGCTTCGGATTATTTTTAATCAAGTCAAAATCTACAATCTCTAATATCTCATTTGCTACATCTCCACCAGATATATCAAATATCGCCTTTATATCCTTATCAGCATAAAACTTAACTAATGCCTTTGCACGTTCCTCCCCGCTGCCGCTGAATACAGAATAGTCTTCAAATATAAAGTCACTGAGCACAGGCACCAATCCCATATCTGCCATTACCTTAATCAGCATTCCCAGCTTTGTTCTGTATGATAATAGCTGGCCATTTGAACAACCAACTATACCTATTTTGTCACCCTTGTTTAATTTCATCTTTAATTACTCCTATTCCTATTATAGAGCTTTTTTCATACATACACTATTTGCATTTCCTATATATGGTTCATAGTTTTCTATTACTTCATATCCAGCATTTTTATAAAGACTAATTGCTTCATGCTGTTTTATTCCCGTCTCTAGCACAGCATATTTATATCCTAAAGCTCTTCCCAATTGTTCCAGTTCACTAACTATTAATTTTGATAATCCCTGTCTTCTATTTTCTGCGGCAACAAATATTCGTTTTAGTTCTATGGTGTCAATGTCATGCTCCTTAAATGCTCCACAGGCAACAGGCACTTTATCTTTATAAATAACCACCACATCTTTTATATAATCAATCTTGTTGTGTTTATTATATTGCTTTTGCAGCTCTCCATATCTTTCGTTAAGATCGTCATCTAGCAATTTTATAAGTTCCACAAAATCATCGTTCTTACTGTCCGTTTTAATTATTTCTAAACTCATTTTGGTATCCTCCCGTTATCTCAATGGTATTACCATCGGGATCCTCTATCACAAAGAAATGATAAGGGGATGAAATATTTATATACATAATTTCTGAAACAATTCCTATATTTAAAGCTTTAATTCTTTCATATTCCTCTTTTAAATCCTCTATCCAAAAATTTAGAACCATATTATTGCCATAATTAATTTTACGTTCATTATAATAGCGTAGATATGTACCATTATAATGCTGTTCCAAATTATCTGCTGCCTCAATCATTTTTTTATCAAAATCCTTATTATAAAGTGCGATACATTTACCATCAAAATCAAATTGCACCCAACGGTTTAGGTTATTTGCTGTTGGTTTCATCTGCAGCAGCTTTTCATAAAATTCCATAGACTTCTCAATATCTTTAACAATAAGATATGTTGAACCTAAATGTAACATTAAACTTCTCCTCCTCAAGCTAAGAGCTCATTTTATTTACCTCTGCATCTTTCATTTATATTTGATAGTTAGTGGTTTTCTCGCATCAATTATCAACGACACCATACCTAGACTTTCTGCGGAATTTCTTGTATCAAATCTAAAGGATCTTCCTATTCTCCCATCTGCCTCATTCCAATAGGTATAATGAAAATCTCCATTTTCATCACAGTATTCTAATAGTGTAACTTCAAAGCCAGCTACTTCAAAAACACTTTTAAACTTCTTATAATCGTAAACTATTTTATGAGTTGCAGCAGGATGATCCTTAGGACCTGGCCCCCCTACCTGAACCATATTTTGATACCATTCATTTCTGAAGTTTCTATCTGGAACTGCACAACGTATGTATCCACCTGGTTTCAAATAGTTATAGCAATTTTTTGCTGCTTCTATACCTTCATCAAAGGTTAAATGCTCCCACACATGCTCTGCAAGTAACACCCCAATACCTTCCACCTTAAACGGTTTGTCCCAATCTTCAACAGAAAGTAAGTTTAATTCCTCCTCCTGAGTGGAAGTCCAGCCATCATATTTTGTTTGTCCTGCTCCTAATATTACTTTCATTTCACATACCTCCGTTATATAAATTAAAGTTACCAAGCAATAAAAAAATTATTTATTTAAATAAAACCATTCATCTGATAATATGCCATACTCATAGGTATCATTCCAGATAGGGCTTCCTGTCTTATCAAATTTGAAGTATATATTCTGTAGCAAATGCCCCTCTCTTCGCATGCGCAAACGTTCTAACAGCTGCTTCCTGAGAAAGATACTCATATAAACCCTTCCAATCATCACCAGAAAACTTTCTTAATTTTAATCTCTCTGTTTCTAAACTATTCATTGTATTACTCCTTATATTTTATAAGTTAATCCCAATCAATAGGTATATTGTCCCACACTTGTACTTCAATATATCTTTTAGGCCCATATTTTCCATCACTATTCCATTCTTGAGGGAGTCCATGAGTTTGGATTACCTGTTCAATTTCTTCCAAGGTATATACTTTTCCAAAGTAAGGTTTACCGTCATCGTATCTCATTGCAGGAAATATATCCCCATAGGTAAAACTTATTTTTAAAGGGTCAAAAGCGCTAACAGGAATTTTAATCTCTTGCGGATTCTTGTACCACTGCTTAATCCACGAACATTCTCCCAAGGTCATAGAATGAGGTGTTTTTCGCGAAGGCCTGCCTCCTTTTGCTACAAATAAATTCCTAACCTTCTCTTCAAGCCCTCGTCTAAGGACTATATAGTCCTTAGAACGCTTGCTTGCATAAGTTATTCCTTCTTGCCTAATATCTTCTAATATCTTTTCAGCCTCTTCTAAAGGTAAATCCGTAAGACTTTTAAAGGGCCCTACTGATGCTTCATAATAATGATAAAGATACTTTGGCATAGATGTTTTCTTGATTACTGTCTTACTAAAATATACAATAGTCAAATTGTCATTGATTTTCTCTTCTTTTCCCGTTCTCCTATAACCTTTCTTTTCATAAAGATGGTGGTTTCTTTTAAGGTCATGAGGTGTTTCTAAAACCCACTCTACAGCGTCCTTGTGTATTTTTTCAACTAAGTCTATTGCTATGCCGCCAATCCCCTTATCCTGATATTCTGGTAATATGTATAAAGTATGTAATTTTAAATGTTCTTTATCTGGATTCTCATGAACAAATATTGCACCTACAAAAGTCCCTTTTAATAGTATCTTGTAAAAATACTTATTCATTATCTTATTCTGAATATCAGCCAGCTTAACATTACATGGGTTTGTGTCTTTGTCTTGATACCTTTCTAATAATGGCAGGAAACTCCTTCTCTGACCATCTAAAATTAAGGCTGCATCTTTTAATTCTGCCTTTTCCAGTGCTATGCCCATATAAGTATTCCTCCAGTATATATCATTGTATATTCATTTTACTATTATGGTAATTATACTATAATATCCTACTTTATTACACTGGCACTCCTACAAATTTAAATCCCCAGTAAACATAATTTCTATGTTTACTGGGGATTTATTCGATATTAACGCCATAGGCTCTCAGTTCTTCTCTTAAAGCTCCAGGATTTGTGAAAAGTATGCTTCTAATATTAACTCTCCTTGCACCTTCCACATTTTCCTTCACATCATCTATAAAAATAGATTCTTCAGGTTTTAGATTGTATTTTTCTATTATTTTTTTATAAATTGCTTCCTCAGGCTTTAACAATTTTTCTTCATAGGAAACAACCCCCCCATTAAAAAGCTTAAAAAAGTCGTACATTTTAGTTACGTATTCAAAAGCTAATAAATGAAAGTTAGATAAGAAATATAACTTATATTCTGCATCCTTTAGCTCCTTTAAGATTTCTACTGTCCCATCAATAGGTGTAAGAATCTCATACCAGTTTTCAAAGGCAAGCTCTATCAAATCCGTATTATTAATACTTCTATTGATTATAATTTTCTTAGCATCTTCCTCGGTGATTATTCCTTTATCAAGCATTATCCATTCTTCACTTTGGAATATCTCTTTATACACTTCTGAAATCCTTTCAACTTCTATATTCTTTTTCTTAAGATATTCCTCAGGATTAAAGTTTAGCAATACTCTGCCCAAGTCAAATATAATATTTTTATACAATTTATTCACTCCAAATACCTTTATTTAATGTATTTCTTCTATTATTTTTTCTATTTCTTCTTTGCTTAAGCCTGTGGCTTTAATAATATCTTCTTTTTTCAAACCAATATTTATCAAGTTCCTTGCTATACTTATACTTCCTTCTTTTATACCTTCTTTTATACCTTCCTTTATGCCTTCTTCTCTAGCTGTATCCAGTTCTTCCTGCTTATCTATCAGTGCTTTTAAATTTTGTTCGTATAAGGCTTTTTCATCTTCATCTAAGTACATTACATCTAATACTTCTATTGCTTTTTTTATATTTTTATCTTCTTCTAATTCTTTAGGTATCTTATTTTTACTATATTCATAAGCATTATTTAAAAATGCAACCCATCTGTCCAGTGCAGTTCTTATATCCTTTAAATTTTTATCAAATTTTTTTAGTTCTATAAAATGCAATTCTAGTATATCTGAAAACTCTACTTTCGTTTTAGTATTATAGAGTTTGTATGTATTATGGTACTCATTTCCTTCCAGATAATGAAAATCTAATACGTTTATACCTATAGTTTTATTCAATGCTCCATATCTTCCTTTTTCCTGAAGCTGATCTGAATATACCTTTGCCCAATAGTACAATGCTCTTTTATCATAGAAGGTCTGTGGTGCAACTTGAATTTCTATATCATACCACTTTCCATTTTCATCTACAGCTTTAATGTCTAATATAGACATCTTTCCATTTATATAATTAGATATATTATAGGTATTTTTAATTGTTATATCTGTTATCTGCTCTTGTTCAGATAACACAGAATTTATAAAAGATATTAATAAATCTTTATTTTCTTCACTGCCAAATAATTTCTTAAATGCAAGATCTACCTTGGGATTGATTTTACACACGCTAATCACTCTCCTATGAATGATATCTTTCTTATATAATACCATATTTAAAGGGTATCTATTGATATTAATATTTATTTTTAATCCCTTGATTTTGTAAATATCATTTTGTTATCACTACTTGAAGCCTTACCAATTGGGCATGCAACTAGGCATAAACCGCACATATACTCTTTCCTGGTCTCATTTTTATCCTTACAGTTAAATACATCTATTATATCTTCCCTTTGCAGCGAACTGTTCCATATGGTTCCTTTTAAACACTTAGTTGGACAAATGTTAACGCAGGCATTGCACTCTTTGCAGCCATTATACTCATCCTGATTATTGTACGGAAGTTCTAAGTCAATGAGGATTGTTGATAATCGCACTCTTGGACCATATTTTTTTGTAATAAGTAATCCATTTTTTCCAATCCACCCAAGTCCCGACTTAACTGCTGCATACTTATGAGAAAATTCCCCTATTGATAATACTGGATCCTTTTGAACATTTCCTATTGTACGATAAGCTATGTTTTCTTTTTGTAAAAATTGTTCAATAATTTCTATACTCTGTTCTAGCTCCCCTTTAACCTTACCCAATAGAAAATCATTAAAACCTGTTGAGCTGTAATCATCCAAGGTATATGAATATGCCTGTGCTAATGAAATTGCCCTTGTGAATTTGTTTTTAAGCTCTGGAAGCTCCGATATATCTGATATACCATACATAGGTATAGGGAGTTTGTCCAATAATTCAATTAATCCTAGCACTTTATTATCCATTTGCTACACCAGCCTACTCTTTAATTTGTTGTAGAATCATCTGCCTCTTATAAAAACCGTATCTCTTGTAAAAATCTAAAACCCCTTCATTTCCTTCTGCCACTGCTATCTTTTTTCCTTTAACATTATTACTGTCTAACCATTCTAAGGCTCTTTTCATAAGCTCATCACCTAAGCCAAGTTTGCGATACTGGCTATGAACAAAAAGTGAATCTATTTCTCCTATTAAATTTGCATTAACTGTACTTATGCAGTATCCAATATAAATATCTTTTTCTATATCCTTAATCAAATCTATATTT
>JAUZPI010000015.1 GCA_030706015.1 Bacillota bacterium | reverse complement strand
TCATAGATTTTGGATGTCTGGTCATCTGGTGATCATAGCCTAAAGGTAACACCCGTTCCCATACCGAACACGAAGGTTAAGCTTTAGAGCGCCGATGGTACTGCAGGGGAGGCCCTGTGGAAGAGTAGGTAGTTGCCAGGTAAGCGAAAGTACTGAGAGAAATCTTGGTACTTTTTATTTTTCTCTTAAAAGGGCTCCCCTTTGTACGACGGGGTTGCTTAAGCGCGCCGATTGCATCGGCTAAGCAACCCAAAGGTCATTTACACCTTTATCCTGCCGGGTAGCCTGTGGAAGAGTGATGTGTTAGCGTAAAATAAAAGCATCAAGAGAAATCTTGATGCTTTATGATCTTTATATAGATTTTTCGTGATACATACTCATTATAGAATAATAAATGAAAATGCTATAATGATATATACGGCTATAAGTTGTACGCCTTCAAGCCAGTTTGATTCACCATCATTAGTTATCTTATTAGCTATAACAACCGCAACAATAAGTGAGATTAATTCAAATTCATTAAATACTATACTCATCGGCTTGAATATAAGACTTAAGAATATAAGCACTGGTGCAACAAATAAAATAATCTGAAGACTTGATCCTAATGCTATTTCAACAGCTACATCCATTTTATTTTTAAGGGCCATTAGAACAGCAGTACTATGTTCAGCTGCATTACCTATTATAGGGATTATTATTATACCAACGAAGAATTCACTTAACCCTAGGCTTTTTGTTAAGTATTCAACTGAACCAACTAAGAATTCACTCTCTATAGCAACAAAAATTGTTGCTGCAATTAAAACAAGTATAGCCTTTTTTAAGCCCCATTTTGCTTCAACAGCTTCTTGATGCTCTGTTCCCAGCAAATCCTTATGAGTATGAAACGAGAAATATAGACTTAGTAGATAAATTATTAGCATTATAGAGGCTACAGCTATGCTAAGCCATTCATAACGGGAACTATTGAGCAGTTCCTTATTTACAGTGTGAGTAAATATAGCAGGTATACTAAGTCCTATTACAGAAAAAAGCAGCATACTTGAAGATATATCTATTGCATTTCTATTAAATCGTTGAGTTTTATATTTTAATCCACCAAATAGGATACTTGCACCAAGTACTAGAAGGATATTCCCTATAACTGAACCAGCAATTGAAGCTTTAACCACATCAAATAAGCCCTCTTTAAGAGCGAAAAAAGATATAATGAGTTCTGTGGCATTACCGAAGGTTGCATTTAGGAAGCCACCTATTCTAGGCCCTGAATAAACGGATATTTCCTCCGTAGCTTCACCCATAACTCCGGCTAAAGGAATAATAGCTAGAGCTGAGAACAAAAATATAAGCACTCTATTAAGCTTTAATATATCAGCCATTATACTAATAGGTATGAAAATTAAAAAGTATTTAAGTAATTTCATAAGTGATATTTCACTCCTTTGTATAAGCTATAAAATTAGATTTTAGTTATAGGTCTAAAGAATAGTATTCAGATATACGATAACCATATTTCCTATATTATAACAGATTTTAAATTGATGTATACTAAATTATAAATTTAGGAGCAAAATTAAGAAAATCAATTATTTATATAAGTAATTTACTAGTTATAATGGTTGAATTATTGCAGCAAACTGCTTCTTGCATTAGCTACTTAGGTAACTAAGTTTTATTGTTATTGGCACGTTTTTATGAGGGAATTGTAAGATAAGAAAAACAAACAATATTGACTATCATCAACATATATGCTATATTTTAAACCAATATTGATTTATATAATATTACAGTAAATACAAATAGCATATAGGAAAAGCGATGATAGGGAGTAGTAGGCATCGGGATGTTTTTCAGAGAGCGGGAATGGTGGAACCCCGTAAACTATCAGTTGTTGAACTAGCCTTTGAGCAGCAGGTTGAAAATTATAGTAGGCCGGGCCGGCACTATTTGTGTCGTTACGAGATTGAGTAATAAATTTGGGTGGTACCGCATGCAGATCCATGCCCCATTTGTTGGGGATGGGTCTGTTTTATTTTTATGAAGATTATCATCAATAAAGAGCTAAGTAAAAAAGCCGACCTCATACAATAAATTTAGGGGGTTGCTTTAAATAAATAATATTTATGTAAAGAGGGGGTATAACAAAATGAAAGCTGCTGAAGCTATTGTTGAATGTTTAAAGCAGGAGAATGTAAAAATTGTTTTTGGTTATCCTGGAGCAGCTGTTATTGCTATATATGAGGCACTTAGAAAGTCCGATATAAAGCATATACTAACAAGACATGAACAGGCTGCAGGACATAGTGCCAGTGGATATGCTAGAGCTACAGGAACTACAGGGGTGTGTATAGCGACTTCTGGACCAGGGGCAACAAACATAATAACGTCTATAGCCACTGCTTATATGGATTCCACGCCATTAGTAATAATTACTGGGCAGGTAAGAACAAACTTAATTGGAAGGGATGCATTTCAAGAAGCAGATATCGTTGGGGCAACGGAATCATTCACTAAACATAGTTATCTTGTTAAAAATGCAAAAGAAATTCCTAGAATTATAAAGGAAGCCTTTTATATAGCATCTACTGGAAGACCAGGTCCTGTATTAATAGATATTCCAGCAGATCTTCAAGAGATAGATATAGATTTTAAGTATCCTAACGAAGTTGATATCAGGGGATATAAGCCGACTGTAAAAGGGCATAAAGGACAAATAAAAAGAGTGCTTGAAAGGCTTAAGGATAGCAGAAGACCTCTTATCTGTGTTGGAGGCGGAATAGCGTTAGCAAAAGCAGAAAAAGAGCTAAAAAGCTTTGTTGAGAAATCTAAGATACCAGTGGTTCATACTCTTATGGGAAAGGATTGCATGGAGTCAGATAATCCTTATTATATGGGGCTAATAGGATCACACGGCTTTAGACATGCTAACCTTGCCGTTCAACATGCAGATCTTCTAATATTTATTGGTACTAGAATTGCGGATAGAGCAGCCTCAGGAACTAAATTTTTTGCAGATAATGCATATGTAATTCATATAGATGTAGATCCAGCTGAGATAGGAAAGAACATAGGTTATAACATACCTGTAGTTGGAGATGCCAAAAATATTCTTCAACAGTTGACATCAGGAGTTTCACCATTAAATACAGAGGAATGGGTTGAGGAAATAAAAGCCTTTAGGTCAAATAGAAAGTATGAAATGGATACGGACAGAGTAAGTCCTAAATATGCTCTTAGATTGTTGTCAGAAATGGTTGAGGATGACGCTGTCATTACAACAGATGTAGGCCAGAATCAGATATGGAGTGTAAGGAATTTTGGTATAAAAGAAAGTACTAAATTTATAACTTCTGGAGGACTAGGAACTATGGGGTATGGTTTACCTTCAGCTGTTGGAGCTAAGTTTGGAGTTCCTAGTAGAAGAGTCATAGCTGTAACTGGTGATGGTGGTTTCCAAATGAGCTTATTTGAACTAGGTACTATTGCAGAGTATGATGTTAATATAATAATTCTCTTATTTAACAATTCAGGACTTGGAATGGTTAGGGAAATTCAGAGAAATGTGTATAGGGAACCATTTGGAGTTGCAATAAATTCAAACCCTGATTTCGTAAAATTGGTTGAAGCTTATGGATTAAAAGGAAGAAGAGTTTCTACAAACCAGGAATTACAGGATGCATTCCAAGAGGCCCTTGCTTCTGAAAAGGCATTTTTAATTGAATGTATGGTTAATCCTATGGAAAGTACACTATAGAGGGGCGGTGGAGATTATTAGTAAGCATATTTTATCAGTATTAGTAGAAAATCATTCTGGGGTATTGAGTAAGATAACAGGTCTGTTTACAAGAAGGGGTTATAATATAGATAGTTTAACTGTAGGCGTAACAGAAGATCCTGGTGTTTCACGTATCACTTTAGTGTTAAATGGTGATGAATACATTGTAGAACAAATATCAAAACAGCTAAATAAAATAGTTGACGTTATTAAAGTAGTTGAACTTAGTCCCGAAAAATGTGTGTGCAGGGAACTTGTTATGGTTAAGATAAATAATAATCCACAAAACAAAGATGCCATTTTAAGAGCTGTGGATATTTTTAGAGGGGATATTGTGGATTGTGATTCAAAGAGTATGTCTATTGAAATCACTGGAGACGATGGTCAAGTATCCTCATTTATAGAATTTATAAGGCCTTTTGGTATTAAAGAAATAATACGCACAGGACTCAGTGCTTTGGAAAGAGGCAGTGATACTATAACGGAACTTTAAAAGGAATATGAGTAAACTAATAAAAATAGGGAGGCTTAGTCTCCCTATTTTTATATAATACAAGAATCAGTGTCCATTATGTTTAAGCTTTTTCTTTTGTTGCCTTAGCTCAAATTTTTTTCTTTTTTCCTCTTCCTTAAATTCCTTTGATAGTTTTTTACGTTCTACTTTATTTGCCTCTTGCTGAAGTTTCATAGCAAGTTGGGCTTTTGTACCTATCCCTTTAAGTTGTACTTCTTTCTTGATTTCTCTTAGTTGTCTTTTAGGGTTGATTATAATCTTATCTTCTTCTAAGGGTAGGGAATTAGTAAACTTTAATTCACCATAGTTTTTTAGTATAAAATCGTACACCTCATAGTCTTTTGGTTCAGACCCAAATACCACTTTAGCAACCTCATATTTGTTTTGATAACTTTTTTGAAATATACCTACCCAAAAGGCTCCTTCAAAAAGTACAGTTAATTTGACGCTAAGCTCCATATTAAATTCCTCCTGTATATTAAAACTAATAAAGAATGGACATCCCCAGGAGGGAAGGCTACTGCTACTCGTGAAAGTAGGTTCGGACTACCAACCGAAACTGTGTTTTTATCTCTATTACATATTATTTTAAACTATATTTTATATTTCTCAGAAGCAAGTTTCAATTTATTCATCAATTCATTCAGTGACGTACTTTGCTCAGTTAAATTAGAAAGTTGAATATTCTGCTTCTCTATTTCAGAAGATATATTTACTATTGCTTTTTCTATAGAACCACTACTTGAAGCAATTATATCAGTTCCAGAGCTCAGCTCTTGAACTGAGCTGCTTTGTTCTTCTGTTGAAGCCGCAATAGTTTCAATCATTGAGCTTATATTCTGAATTCGTTCTTTCATATTATTAAATATAGCTTGAATTTCATTAAAGTTATTAACACTTGTATCAACGGAAGTAAAAGTTACATCCATTTTATCAACAGCTGCATCTGTATCATGTACAACATTTTTTATTAGTTCTTGTATGTCTTCGGCTGAAGTTCTACTATTTTCGGCTAGTTTTCTTATTTCTTCAGCAACAACTGCAAAGCCTTTACCAGCTTCGCCAGCACGAGCTGCTTCTATAGAAGCATTTAGGGCTAATAAATTAGTTTGTTCTGATATATCTGTTATAGTGCTTATAATCTCCATTATTTTTTGTGAATGGTCTGACAATCTTTCAATAGCATTTTTTGCTTCTAAAGAGGTATCTTTTAATTCTTTCATGGAAGTAAAGGAATTATCTACTCTAGTCATTGCTTGTTTAATTTCATCATTTACATCATTTGCATTTTCAGCAGTTTTAACTGACGTTGATGCAGTATTTTCAGCAGCTTCATAAATCAAATGTACAGTGGATCTATTTGATTCAATTGCTGAGGAAGTATTCTCAATTGCTGATGCAATGGAGTTTGTTTTTTTTGATAGCTCATCCATGCTTAGTTTGTTGGCAGCGGAGGTATCTGAAATAGTGGATGTAATATTTTTAAGAGACTGTATCATATCCTTTATATTCTGCTGCATAACTTTTTGTTCCGATATCATGTGATTAAACCTATTTCCAAGAACAGCTATTTCATCTTCACCTTTTAGATTAATATGAACTGTTAAGTCACCATTGGAGGCTTTATCCATATCACCAACAATCTTCATAATTGGTTTGGTGATGAATCTTTTAGATGTAAAATATGATATTAATATATTAAAAATCAGAATAATAAATAATAGTAATACAACTTTTAAGCCTGCACTTAATACGCTGTGGGTCACACTGGATAATGGTATTAATGCTATATAATATCCTGTGCTTATCTTGGTATAACCGTAGGCATATATTTCATCTAGCTTTATTGTTCCGCCTCCGCTTGTTTTTGGGGAATTAAGCACCTCAGTTTTTAGCAGAGAGTAGGCATTAATATCATCTAGAGTTTTTCCTATTTTATTAGAATCTTTACTATAAACAACTTTACCGGAGTTATCTAGGTAAAGGGAAGATAGGTTGACCTGACTATTATCGATGCTCTTTGCATAATCTATGGTTTTGTTAACTGATGCTGCGTCATCCTTTATATAATTATCAAAATTGTTTGTTTGACTTAATATTATAGAAAAAGTATCAGTATAAGTGTTAGACAGTAGCTTATTTACAAGGCTATTGGAGAACAATAGAAGTATTACGAAACTAAATACAATAAAAATGTTTATTGGAAAGATTGTTTTAAAGATTACCTTTTTTCTCCTCAAATCGAACATTATTTTACCCCCCTAAGATTTATTTTTACTCTTATTATAAATTATCTAAATTCGTTTATCAATAAACAGGTTGAGTGGCTTTAGGCAAGTCGTTCCAATTTCCTTGATGAAAATTAATGCTACTAAGCATATAGAAAGCTTTTTAAAGAGAAATAAATTATAGAATTGATGATAAGGCTTTTCCTATACTATCATTGATAACTAGACTAGCTTCATTATCATATGGAGTGGAGGATTTATTGATTAAAATCAGATTAGTACCTTTAAAGTATCTTATAAGCCCTGCAGCAGGATATACAACTAGTGAGGTTCCACCAACTATGAGTGTGTCTGCAATGGATATATATTTAACTGATCTTTCAATTATGTCTGAATCAAGACCTTCCTCATATAATACAACATCTGGTTTAATTGTAGAAGCACAATTATCACACTTAGGGATTGTAGCATTACTGTTGATTATATAATCTAAGTCAAAGAACTTTCTACACTGCATACAGTAATTTCTATGTATAGAACCGTGAAGTTCTAAAACATTTTTAGATCCTGCAGCTTGATGAAGTCCATCTACATTCTGGGTTATTATAGCCTTTAGCTTACCTCTTCTTTCAAGCTCAGCTAGAGCATTATGTGCTGCATTTGGTTTAGCATCTTTATATATCATTTTAGCCTTATAAAATTCAAAGAAGTCCTCTGGATGCTTAATAAAAAAGCTGTGGCTTAGCATTGTTTCAGGTGGATACGAAAGATTATTTTTGGTTTTATATAGACCATTTTCAGATCTAAAGTCTGGGATAGAACTTTCAGTGGACACTCCGGCACCACCAAAGAAAACTATATTATTACTACTATCTATTATGGATTTTAGTTTATCTAAACTCATATAATCACCTTCCTATAAATGTATTATATCATAAAGTATTCAACTTATTGTGAGATTACTCAATGGAAATACTGTGCATAGAATTAAGAGATTTATTCAACTATCTTAAGTTTTTCAGGGTCATTGTGTTTTAAATCAATATATAAATTCATGTTTTCATCAACACATCCCAATAATACATCTTTAGGGGATGAGATATCCTGTGCATGCAGTTCTTTCATAAGCCATTTCTCGCTAAGGTTCATATATTTTAAGTTAGAATATAGAATTTGGCCATCAATAATAACATTTGAGTACATTCCCTCATATTTCGAAAACACGTTTAAGATAGAGGGGGTTATAGGCTGCTTATTTGGTTTTAATTGAATACTTATTTGTCCATTTGTTTCTAATATGGCAAACTCAACATCGCTTACGTTAAAGGCACCTTTTAATCTTAATTCTTGCAATAAGTCATTTATGTGAAATCTTTCTTTTACTAAATTCCTCTCAACTATTTTACCGTTTTGTATGAGTATGGTGGAAGTACCATCGAGGAGTTTCCTAAGATGAATATTTTTTAAAGAAAGATAAGATATAATTATTGGTAGTACTCCCCATAGAATAATACTTATTATGGCATGAGTGTATCCAATACGATTATCTACAGAAAAGGCAGCAGCAATAGAACCAATGGTTATCCCAACTACATAATCGAAGAAGCTTAATTGAGAGATTTGTTTCTTTCCCATAAGTCTTGTCATAAAAAAAAGAATTAATATAGATAGTAAACTTCTAATGATTATATCAAGGTTGCTTATTAATAATTTACTCATTGATAGATTACCTCCATAGTAAATTAGTTATTATTATATCCATGTTGGAAAATGTTTAGTATCTTTATATAATAATAATATAAACTTAGAAAAGTAAAAAAACTAAAAAAGACTGTTGACAGATATCAATATAGATTATATAATATTATTGCGTCAGATGAGACGAAGTAAATACAAAATTATATATGGCCAGTTAGCTCAGTCGGTAGAGCAGAGGACTGAAAATCCTCGTGTCCCTGGTTCGATTCCTGGATTGGCCACCATTTTTTTGGCGCTATAGCCAAGTGGTAAGGCAGAGGTCTGCAAAACCTCTATTCTCCAGTTCAAATCTGGATGGCGCCTCCATTAAAACCTTAGAAATAATAATTTCTAAGGTTTTTTATTGTTTTTAATAACATTAATTTGTCAGTAATTTGAATGTTTCGTGGAATAATATGTTTTTCTTATGATATAATTAATAAGAGTTTGTTGATAAATAAGCTTGTAAATATCAAGTATTAAAATATTTGGAGGATAGTTATGAGTATAACCAGTTCAGGGTATTTATTTTATGCATTTTTAATATTAATGCTTATTTTATTAGTTGTTTCAATCGTAAAAAAGGTAATTAAGCTGCTTATTGTGTTGTTAGTAATAGTTGTAGGGTTTTCAGCTTATAACGTAGTAGTGAAAGGTGTCTCACCTGTTGATGAGGTTAGAGGCTATGGAGTAGATATACAATATGGACGATCTATAGGTGATTACTCTGTAAAAGTAAAGAATTCTGTAGAAAATATTAAAAACTTAGCTGAAAGCAGTAATTATGATAATAATACTATAAACGCTATAAAATCTGAGAATGCTAACTTGCATAAATATGAATCAGAAGTCTTAAGTTTAAAACATACCAGTAGAATTAATTTATTTCATGATAAATATTGTGGGTATCTTGAGGATATTGTAAGTAGTTCAGATGCTCTAGTGAAAATAATAAATGTATCTGGAAGCAAAAATGTTAAACAAGCAAGTGAAATGATTCAAAAGCTAAATGCTAATGCAAGTCAATTGATTAATCTAAAAGTACAATAAAGAATATTATAAAGACCCCTGTAGAGTTTATTCTAGGGGTCTTAAACTTTTAATTCAACCATGAACCACGGGTTCTAAAATTTTAATACACAGTTTTCGGCAATCCAGTTGAACTTTCGCTCCAATGGGAAGTGTAAGTTTTGGATAGCTATGTCCAGACATAAAATTGCTAATGGATGGCTTATTTAATGAGACTATTCTATCTTCTATAATTTCTTCAAGAGTAAGGCTCCTATCGTAATGGGGAAGATCGCAATTGGTGAATTGCCCTAAGATTATTCCGCTGCATTCCTGGAGTTTATTGGCTAGAAGAAGCTGAGTTAACAATCTATCAATACGATAAGGTTCTTCACCTATATCCTCTATGAAAAGGATATTATCTTTAGTATCAATTTCATAAGGAGTTCCAAGAGTACTGCATAAGAGGGATAAATTCCCTCCTACAAGCTTGCCACTCGCAGTGCCGATATTCAAACAATGTATAGGTGTTTCAACTGGGTTATCTATGCAATAGAGATTAGTACCATTCATTAAAGTATCTATGAAACTAGTAAATGTATGGCTATCCTCTAAATTAGAACTGCCCATAGGACCATGAAAGGTTATAAGATCACATTTATTGGATATATAATTCAAATATACAGTTATATCGCTGAAACCCATGAATATTTTGGGATTGTTTTTTATAATATCAAAATTTATATATGGAAGGGTTCGCATTACCCCATAACCGCCTCTAACGCATAGAACCATATCTACAGAATCATCTAAAAACATTTCCATTAAATCAGAAGCTCTATCTTTATCACTGCCAGCTAGATATCCCCATTTATCATATAAATGCTTTCCTTCCTTTATATTAAAACCTTTAGATCTTAAAAAGTTTATTCCTTTCTCAATATTTTCAGGTTTTTCTGGACTAGCTGGAGAAATAAGTCCTATAGTATCTCCATAGGAAAGCTTTTTGCATATCATAAAATCACACTCCAAATACCATTATACTTCCATTATATATTAATGATATTTAATGTCTACAAAAAAGCATGCATAAGATGTGTTAGTTAGTATTATTTACGGTATAAAATAACTCTGTTTTTGCCTCTCTAAGAAGAATATCCTTTTCTATTAGATCTAATGCAGTAAAGGCTAGGGCCTTTGCGGTTTTTACTACTACTTCTTGAGCATATTGTGATATAGTAGCATCAGCAAATTTGGTAGTTTTAAATTTAATATTATTTTCTTCTACTATAGATATAAAAGGGTGAATACAAGGCACAAATTGACTAATGTTACCTATACTTGGGCGCTCTTTTAGTTTTATTGGAGCTTCAATATGAATTATTCCACATTCCTTAAGGTTGTGGCAAAATAATCTTGACAGTGTTTGGCTAGTTATTAATTCGCTGCAAGGCAAATCAAAAATGTGTACTTGCGAAGCGACATTGAAAATATTTTTAGTGGTTTCGCAGAATTCTCTTACCTTGCTTTCAATGTATTCAGCAGTATGCATTTTTGGTGTATTTATGTAAAAACATGATTCAATCTCAGGGGAATTGGTTGGACTATCCTTTTCACCAGTAATTTTTAGACCTGTTAAACTGTGATTTTCACCAAATCCCTTTACTAACATTTGTATTGTGTTAAGCGTAAGGAGACATAAGTCTGTCAAGTTATAGATCTTGCCTAAATGATTATCCTTATTATCCATCTGACCATATTTTATTGCCATAGGTATTACAGCAGAGGATGTACCGCTTTGAGAATTAATAGTATATGGGTGAGCCATAAGTACTGTATCTATATCATCAAAAACACCCTGCTTTACTAAGGTAAGTTTAGATCCTCCTACTAGTTCTCCTGGACAACCTATCACAATAACTGAGCCACCTAATTTAGATATTATTTTAGATAAGGATAAAGCACTTGCTATAGAGATAGCAGAAACTAGATTGTGTCCTTCAATATGACCTTGGGGTGAAGCATCATATTCACATAAAAAGCAAATCTTAGGGTGACCTTCTCCAAACTTTCCATAAAAAGAGGTGGACATGTTTAAATAGTTTTCTTTTATATCAAAATTATGCATTTTCAGTAGATTAATCAAATAATTATATGCTTTATATTCATGGAAACTAGGTTCTGGATTATGGTAGAGATACTCTGAAAGCTGAAATACTTCATTTTTTATACTATCAATATAATTTGATATTTCTTGTTTCATTTTACTGTTCTCCCCTTTAAAATATAAAAAGTTATTTTATTATTCACTTAGAAGATACAATACATACCAATAAGTGTAAGGTTACTACATAATATAGTGTTATTATATCCCACTCATAGTAAATGTATGTTGAAAAAAGAACCATGAAATGATTTGTAAATAAGTGGTATATGGTTTACAATAAAGATGTTCAAAATATTATTATATTCATTTTGAACAGAAATATGATAAGGTGAGGAGGGACAAGCTAATGATCAAGAAAAAATCACTACTAGCTATTATTTTGGTGGTTTGTATGGTATTTACTTTAGTTATCCAAAATAGTAGTCAAAAAGTACAAGCTAGTCAACTTACCAAGGATGCATATTCCAGTGACGGAGTAAATATTTCTAATTCCAATGGAAGTTCGAGCATTACGTCTAATGGAAATGCAATTAACAACAAAAGCACTACTAGCGTGAGTAAATCGTCTAGTACTAAACCACGGTATAAGTCTCAAAAGAAATCTAATGTAGGGACTTATAAAAATGCAAGGGATGAAAATATAGTGAAGACTAATGGAAAAAGTGCTGTGACTGCTAGAGCCCCTGACTCTAGTTTAAATAAGGCAGCTTCCAATAGTAGTGCAGTGAAAACCAGTGATTATTATGTTTATGTGAGTATTGGCAATCAAACAGTAGATGTGTATAAGGAAGACTCGTTAATAAAGAGTATGGTTTGTTCTACTGGTACAGATGATGCTCCTACTCCGACCGGAAAATTTTATATAGGTAATAAAGGTAAATCATTTTTTAGTACAAAGTATGAAGAAGGAGGATATAATTGGGTTAGTTTTCTAGGCAATTATTTATTTCACAGTGTACCTTTTGATAGTTCGGGAAATGTAATACCTACGGAAGCCGGTAAGCTGGGCACAAAGGCTTCACACGGCTGTGTAAGATTATCCCTTGAGGATTCTAAATGGTTTTATGATAATATACCAGCAAATACGCTGGTAACTATAAGTCAGTAGATTTATTCAAGTGCGCACTTATTTTGTATAATATTTATTTTTTTAATACTTAACTTTGACACAATAGGTTAGCTGAAGCTGGATATTAATTCACCTGGAGGTGATGAGATTTGTGAGTTTTCCTTTCCAGATAGGCTAACGTTTAGTATAAAAATTAGGACTGCTGAAAATTTGGCATGGTTATAGAGATATAAATACCATGCAGAATTCAGCAGCCTTTTTGTTTTATATGATTTTATTTCTAGTTATAGGAGTTTATTAATAGCTATTATAGTATTATTTTTTATTAATTATGTGGACAAAATAAAATCTAGCACTTAGCTGAATAGAATATAATATAGGAGTCAATAATCAAGATAATTAGCTTCAGGAATTAAAGGAAAGGTGGGAATTATGGAAAAACGAAGGTGTATTATATGCGGAAGATATCTAAGTGATGGTATAATAATAAATGGAAGAGGAATTTGTAAGTCATGTGAACAAAGGTTAGTAAACTTAGAACTGAATACGGACTTCTATGAATTTTATAAGGAATGTATAAAGAGAAATGTGGTACAAAGTATAGTAGGTACAGTTGAACAAATGAATAATATATAGAATTAGGAGGATGACAATTGACAAAATCACCGCTAATTGATGGAGTAATGAATTATATAAAAGAAGGAAACATATACTTCGCTATGCCAGGGCATAAAGGTGGAAATGGATTTTTAAGAGATTTAAAAGGAAGAGAACTATATGAAAATATACTCAGACTCGATATAACTGAGGTGGATGGAGTAGATAATCTTCATCATCCAGAAGGAATTATAAAAGAAGCTGAAGATCTATTAAGAGATTTTTATGGCAGTAGGAAGTCTTACTTTTTGGTAAATGGAAGCACCTCTGGTAATTTGGCTATGATATTTTCAAGCTTTAATGAAGGTGATAAAGTTATAGTGGAAAGAAATTGCCATAGGTCAATACTAAATGGAATAATAATGAGGAAGCTTAATCCTATTTATATAAAAAACAAATATAACAGAAGATATAATGCTCCTCTTTCAATTGACGAGGGGCATTTTTTTGATGTATTAGAAAATAACAAGGATGCGAAAGGTATAATACTAACATATCCAAACTATTATGGAGTCTGTTGTGATTTGCAAAATATTATTAGTAAGGCTAAAGCTGCCAACATGAGGGTCCTTATTGATTCTGCACATGGTGCACATTTTGGGATAAATGAATTGTTACCTGAAAATGCGTTGAAGTTAGGAGCGGATATGGTGGTTGTAAGTTCACACAAGACACTTCCAAGTCTTACTCAGACCTCCTATTTACACGTTGGCAAAGAATGTGTAGTAGATATGGACAAGATAGATTTTTATGTGAGTTCTTTTTTAAGTACAAGCCCTTCTTATATTCTTATGTGTTCTATGGATTATGCAAGATACTATTTGGAGAAGGAAGGGGACAAGGATTACCGTAAACTTTTATCTATAGCAAATAAGTATAGAGAAAAAATAAATACTATATATGGTTTACATGTATTAGGGGAAGAAGACATTAAAGAAGAAATTGGATTAACTGATGTACAACATAAGCATAATAAGCTAATAGATTTAACTAGGTATGTAATCAATGTTCAAGAAGGTTATAGTGGTAATTTGCTTGCTGACTATCTAAGAAACAAAAAGATTCAGGTTGAGATGAGTGATAATCAGAATATAGTGCTTATATTTTCTCCATTTAATATTGAAGATGAGTTTGAATATCTATATAATGTGCTAAGAGAACTAGACTTAGAGATCATAAAAAGTGATTATATAGACGTAGCTAATTTTCATATACCAAAGAGTAGTATGGCTCCATATGAGGTGATGGATAGTGATAAGGAATTAATTGATTTTAATTTATCCATAGGCAGAATATGTGCTGAGGCTATAGTTCCCTATCCGCCAGGAGTACCATTAATAATGCCAGGAGAAATAATTGATAATGATATTATAAGAGTAATGAAATATTGTATAAATAGTGAAATAACTACGTTAGGGATCAAAGAAAATAAGATTTCTGTAGTTACCACCAATACAAAAGAATTAGAAATATAGGAGGATCAATATGAGAGGAAGACTTATAGTACTTGAGGGTAGTGATTCAAGTGGAAAGGCAACCCAAACTAACAGATTGTATGAAAGGCTAATTAGTGATAAGCTTCAAGTGAAAAAAATAGAGTATCCAAACTACAACAGTAACTCTTCTGCTTTAGTTAAGATGTACTTAAATGGAGAATTTGGAACTGACCCAAGTGATGTAAATCCTTATGCAGCATCAACATTTTATGCAGTTGATAGATTTGCGTCATTTAAAACAGAATGGAAGGACTTTTATGAGGCTGGAGGCATTGTAATTGCAGATAGATATACAACTGCTAATATGGTGCATCAAGCCGCTAAGATATCAGATCATTGTGAAAAGAATAGTTTTTTAGATTGGCTTTGGGATTTAGAGTTTGAAAAGATGGGTCTTCCAGTACCTAATTGTGTAATATTTCTTGATATGCCACCGGCATATAGTGAGCAACTTATGAAGGAGCGAAATAACAAAATAACAGGACAGGAAGAAAAGGATATTCATGAAAAAAACAAGGAATATTTAGTAAGTTCATATAGTAATTCAAAATTCATAGCGGATAAGTACAATTGGTGTACAATTAGCTGTGTAAAGGACGGTTTAGTAAAGACTATAGAAGAAATATCAGAAGAAATATATAATAAAGTAAGTGATATATTGTAACAGTACAACCCGTGAATTCATATTATTTCCGTGGAAATAATTATGTAATAAAGAGGTATGTGACATTGCATACCTCTTTATTATATTTGTTAAGTTTTTGATATTAGTTTCATGTATAAACTAACAGAAGTTATTTCTTTTCAACATCAAAAGAATTCATGTAATCAAGTATTTCGTTAATAAGATGCATATTTGAATAATTAATTAAGTCTGTATCGTTTGATGAAAACTTTAGAAATTCATTTTGTTTAGTCAAAAGCATATTTTTTAAAGATATCCAGGCGGATTTATAATCTTTAATAGTTCTATCACCAACGCCACTTCTCATCTGTTGCGGTTTTGCGTCGTGATATGTATCTGCTGTCATTGTATCTTCTGGCCCTTGGGAGATTATGACCATGTTATGAGTATATTCCCAATACTCACTAGTAGAATTTCCGCTTGCATCAATAAGCGGTTTATCTAATTTTACAAGGCAAGGTTCGTCGAAATCCCAAATAGCTTGGATTGTTCCTGTCATACCATTTACACGAGGATCACATCCGTATTGTATATCCTCGTTTGTATATTGTCTCATAAGCCTAAATTTTATTCTTGTACCTTTGGTAAATTCCGAATCTCTCATATAAACACCTTCTGAAATATATTATTAAAAATTTTACTGTACTTTCTTAGCAACATATAGAATACGATATATTATTAATTTTATAATACCTATGCTATATAGGTCAACCATTAAGTAAATATGCTAAAATATATATAAATTATGTTTAGTAATTATTGAAAATTGTGATAAAATATAAATAATACTTACTGTAGTTATAGTATAGTAAGATTAAAACCAACATATGTGGAAATAATAACAGAAACTTATCTTCAGTCATATATAAGTAAGATTAGATTTTTGTATATATTTTTAGGATGGAGGGGAATATTATGAAATTGATAATTGCTATTGTCCAAGATGATGATGCGGCTGATTTGATAGATGTGTTAACGGAGGAAGGCTTTAGGGTAACAAAGCTAGCTACAACAGGTGGATTTTTAAAATCTGGAAATACTACACTTATGATTGGTGTTGAGATAAAAGACGTAGATAGAGTACTTGCAATTATCGAAGAAGAATGCAAAACGAGAAATCAAATGGTAACCTCTCCTTCGCCAGTAGCAGGTTCTACAGGTGTTTATGTGCCATATCCAGTAGATATCGAAGTGGGAGGAGCTACTATATTTGTAGTAGATGTAGATAAATTCATTAAAATATAATATATATCATTTTTATAGTAGTGTCTATATTTCAACGAGGTGAAGTATGAGTTTTGAAGATATAATTGGCCATAATAATATAAAGACACAATTTGTTAAAGCAATAGAAACCAATACTCTAGCTCACGCGCACCTTATAGTGGGAGAGGATGGTATAGGTAAAAGTCTGCTAGCTAAGAATACAGCAGTTAAGCTTTTAGGTAAATCCAAGGATATAGAGTATGCAGACATTAAGGAGTGGGGGATATCTAGTACTAGAAAGTCCATTTCAGTGGATCAAGTGAGAGATATTATCGAGGAATTAAACAAAAAGCCCTATGAAGGAGATAAGAAAATCACTATAGTTCATGATGCAGACAAGATGACTGTGCAGGCTCAAAATGCTTTTTTAAAGACTATAGAGGAACCACCTAGGGGAGTTACGATAATACTTCTTGCAGAAACTTTAGATACTATCCTAGAAACTATTAAATCCAGGTGTCAAATTCATAAACTAAGAAGATTAAACCAAAGTGAGATGGATGCATTCCTAGAAAAAAAATATCCTCATATGTCTAGTGATGAATTGAAAGCTGTAAGTGCTTTTAGTGACGGAATTCCCGGGAGAGCAGAGAAATTTTTAGAAGATGATTCTTTTAAGGAAGTAAGGGATAATGTTGTAAGGGTGCTAACTCAGGCGAATGCAGACAATCTTACTGAGCTATTAAAATACGAGGGTTTCTTTACTCAGCATAAGGATATGTGGCGAGAAGTGCTGGCATGTTTTCTATCTTATATAAGGGATGTTATGGTATATAAGGAGATAGGAGACGAAGATTTAATAATTAATGCTGACAAGATAAATGATATAAGGTCTTTGGCCTCTATGTTTTCATTTAATAAGTTAAATAAATTTATAGAAATAATAAATAATGCCATAGACAATCTACAGAAAAATGTAAATCTATCATTGACATATAATGTAATGTTAATGAAAATGCAGGAGGTTTAAGATGGTAACGGTTGTAGGTATTCGTTTCAAAAAGGCAGGCAAAATATATTATTTTGCCCCTGGCGAACTTAATATACAAAAGGGAGATAGTGTCATAGTAGAAACAGCAAGGGGAATAGAGTATGGAAAATGTGTCATAGGACCAAAGGAAATAAGCGATGACGAAGTTATTCCTCCTCTTAAAAGTGTAATAAGGAAAGCTGATGAACAGGATGAACGAAAGTATTTAGATAATAAAGCAAAGGAAAGAGAAGCATTCAGAATTTGTGAAGAAAAGATTGTAAAGCATGAACTTGATATGAAGCTTATTGATATAGAATATACTTTTGATAATAATAAGATAATATTCTATTTTACAGCAGAAGGAAGAGTGGACTTTAGAGAATTAGTAAAGGACTTAGCATCTGTATTTAGAACAAGGATAGAGCTTAGACAAATAGGCGTAAGAGACGAAGCTAAAATGATAGGTGGACTTGGTCCTTGTGGCAGAACTATGTGCTGTTCCACTCATTTAGGTGATTTTGCACCGGTATCTATAAAGATGGCAAAGGAACAAAATTTATCTCTTAATCCATCTAAAATTTCAGGTATATGTGGAAGACTTATGTGCTGCTTAAATTACGAGCAACACACCTATGAAGGAATAAGAAAGAAACTTCCTAGAGTTGGCGCAATTGTTAATACCGAGTTTGGTGAGGGAGAAGTTATTTTAAATAGTGTAGTGAAAGAAATGGTTAGAGTTAAAATAAAAATACATGATGGCGAGGAAATAGTAAAAGATGTTCCTATCTCAGAAGTAACCTTAATTTCTGGAGTTTATGAGGGGAATGTTGAAGAATATGACATAAAATTGGAACCTGAGGATGGGGATTTAAAGGCGATAAAGGATTTATTTAAAGGGGACTAGGAGGATTGCTATGAAATCTGTACTAAGGGTTTTTAATATGAACAGTATAAATGATGTAACAAATATAAGAAATGCAGTGGCCAATAACGAAGGGGTTATTGCTTGTCAAATTAACAGAGATAAAGGTGAAGTTGAGCTAGTATATGATACCAGTTTAGTTGAATTAGATCGAATAATAGAATCCTTAGAGGACTTGGGTTATACTGTATTATAAAAAAATGTCTTCAAAAAGTGGACTAAACATGTTAAAATAATAACGACGGGTGTTTACCCAATACTTTAAGGAGGTGTGTTGTAGTGGCATTTAAAATTACAGACGCTTGTGTAAGCTGCGGAGCATGTGCTTCAGAATGTCCAGTTAGTGCTATAAGCCAAGGAGATACTCAATTCGATATAGATGCATCAGCATGTATCGACTGTGGAAACTGTGCTAATGTTTGCCCAGTAGGAGCTCCAGTTCAAGAATAATCGAACATATTTCTATAAAAAGTCCGCTTTTTAGCGGACTTTTTACTTTAATAAGAAGTTTTTAACAAAAGAGTTAATAAAATTTACATATACCTCATCTTTCAGCATACTTGTACCTAGGATTTTGTATTATAATATTATTAATATTAGTTTGTCTAGTTTAATATACATTAAAAGGAGAGTTCATTATGTTCGGTATATTTAGGGGAACCTCGCAGTTAATATCACCTATAAGTGGAAACACTATCAGTTTAAGGAGTGTACCAGATATGATTTTTTCACAGGGAATAGTGGGACAAGGTATTGCCATTGATTCTACTGGGGATATAATAATTGCACCCGCTGATGGAGAAATAAAAGTAATATTTGAAACTAATCACGCTTTTGCAATGATAGATAAAAATGGGGTGGAGTTATTAATACACATAGGTTTGGACACTATTGAATTAAATGGTGATGGTTTTGAGAGATTGGTTGATGAAGGACAATGTGTAAAAGCTGGTGATCCTATTATAAAGATAGATAGGGAAAAGATACTAAAGTCAGGATATTCCCTTATAGTACCTGTGGTTATTACAAACACCGATATACTTGGAGAAATAAATTGTAATGAACATATATGCACTGTTTGCGGCAGAGATGTAATATTATCGTATAGATTAAGATAATAATAAAACTTCATATTTTTTAATTTATAGTCATAAATAATTTTTTGAAATCTACGATAATTAAAAAGAGTGCTGAAATTAAGAAAGTTATTAACATATGGCTAAGGCCAATATAAAAGAGACATAAATGCAAGGGGGAGAATGGATTTGGATATATCTACGTTGATATTCTTGGTATTTGGATTTGCTATGTTGGTAGTAGCGTTTGTATTTGAAGGAGGAAGTCCTGGTGCATTACTAGGGGCTACACCAGCAATGATAGTTTTTGGTGGTACAATCGGAGCAGTTGGTGTTTCGTTTACTTCTGGAGAATTAAAGAAGATAGGTAAGATAATAGGAGTTATGCTTAAAGGGGACAAGACTAATTTACCAGAATTAATTGCTTTCTTTAAACAAATAGCCTTCAAAACAAGAAAAGAAGGTCTTTTAAGCATAGAGGAAATGATTTCAGGAGAAGAAATAGACCCATTTGTAAAAAAAGGACTTCAAATGGTGGTAGATGGTATAGAACCTCAAACAGTAAAGAGTACCTTAGAACTAAGCGTTGAACTAATAGCAGAAAGACATGAAGCAGGTATAGGTATATTCGAAGCTGCTGGTGGATATGCACCTACTATGGGTATCATAGGTACAGTTATGGGACTTGTTCACGTTCTTGGTGATTTGAGTGATACTGCATCTTTGGGCGGTAAAATAGCTACAGCTTTTATAGCTACACTATATGGTGTTGCTTCAGCCAATCTTTTATGGTTGCCAATATCAACTAAATTAAAGAGACTAGATGCTGCGGAGGCTAAGGAAAAGTCTCTTATCATAGAAGCAATTCTATGTATTCAAGAAGGGGTTAATCCAAATACCCTTGATGAAAAATTGAAAGGCTTCCTAGATAAGAAACAATTAGCTCAATATGAAGCCATAAATGGAAGTGAAGAAGCATGAGAAAGAAGAAACCTCAGAAAGAGAACAATGAAAGATGGCTGCTTACCTATTCTGACTTAATAACTCTTCTAATGATATTCTTTATTATTATGTATGCATCTAGTACTGTTGACGCTGGTAAGTATAAGAAGATTTCGGAATCCTTTAAGGTAGCCTTTGGAGGAGGAAAAACATTAATAGCAGATAATGATGCTATAGATATCAAAGATAAGGCTTCAACAGTAGATACAACAGTTGTTAGTAAGGATCCACAAAAGGTGTCCCAACAAGAGCAAAACAAGCTTCAAGAGATTAAGAAAAAAGTAGACGAGCTTGTTCAGCAGGATAATATGACTGGAAGCGTAAGCACAAATATAGAGGAGAGAGGACTAGTAATTAGTCTTCAGGATACTGAAATATTTGATACTGGTAAGGCGGACATAAGATCTGATTCACAGCAAAGATTGATTCAGATTGGTAAAATTGTTAACCAAGTAGATAATTACATCAGAGTTGAGGGGCATACGGACAATCAGCCAATCAGCAATTATGAATTTAAATCAAACTGGGAACTTTCTAGTGCAAGAGCCACAAATGTGGTTCAACTTTTGATAAGCCAGTGTGGCATAACTCCTCAAAAGCTGGCTGCTGTTGGTTACGGAGAATACAGACCTGTGGCAGATAATAATAGTGATGCTGGAAGAGCAAGGAATAGAAGAGTTGATATAGTTATAATTAGTAGTAAATTCAATTCAACGGAAAACAATAGTAAATAAAAAAAGAGCACTGAGTTTTAAAAAACTAGTGCTCTTCTTTATGTATAATATATAGTAAAGAGTTTCACTAACTAATATAGGTGTTAGGGGTAGTGTAATGGATTAAAATATTGGTATAATGTTATATTGATGATAGGTTATTATAATAATTAACGAATAACATATTTACCGATAATTAGAGCAAGGGGAATAGGATATGTGCATAAAGGATAATAATAGTGAAGATAAATTAAACTATCTAATAAAGGATGATGAGACCTTAGATGATTTGCAATTAAAGGGAATCCATGTTATACAAAAGAAGACTGCTTTCAGGTTTGGAGTAGATGCAGTACTTTTAGCAAATTACGCTAGGGTGAAAAAGGGTTCTAGAGTAATAGATTTGTGCACTGGAACTGGAATAATACCATTTATAATTGCAGGAAAAACTGAAGCAAGTAATATAACAGGAATTGAAATTCAAAGCGAAATGGTAGAGATGTCAGATAGAACAGTACTCTATAATAACCTGCAGAATAGAATAAATTTTATAAATGGAGATTTGAAGGATTTAAGGCTTCTGAAGGGGTTAGAAAAGTCAGATGTGGTTACTGTAAATCCACCCTATAAGCTTCACAATTCAGGATTAATAAATCCTAATGATAAAAATGCTATAGCAAGGCATGAGATATGCTGTAAGCTAGAGGATGTAATTATAGCTTGTAAAACTGTACTTAAGGATAATGGAAGAATGTATATGATACATAGACCAGATAGACTTGTTGATATTATGTGCTTAATGAGAAAGCATAAACTTGAACCAAAGTCTATTAGAATGATACATCCATCTATCAGTAAAGCTCCCAATATACTTCTAATAGAAGGACAAAAAAATGGAGGATCCTTTTTAAAGTGGGAAGCACCACTTTATATACATACAGAAGACGGAGGATATACTGACGAGATTGAAAAAATATATGGCAGAGATAAACAGAGTTCTTAGCTTCAGGTGGGGTTTTAGACCCCATCTGAAGGTTAGAAATCGTTATCCAGGGACGTAACAGCCGTTATCTACCGCTTAAAGAAGCGGGAGTATTACGGCTGGTAGTCATCGGATAAACAGAAGTTAAAGGAGGAGGCAAAATGACTGGTAAATTATATTTAATTGGTACTCCTATTGGGAACCTAAAAGATATAACCTTTAGGGCTTTAGAAACATTAGAAAATTGTGATTTAGTAGCAGCAGAAGATACCAGACAGAGTTTAAAGCTTTTAAATCATTTTAATATAAAGAAACCCATGATTAGTTATCATAAGTTTAATGAACAAGATAAAAGCGATAATATAATTGAAGCTTTATTAGAAGGTAAAAATATAGCCTTAGTAACAGATGCAGGAATGCCAGGTATATCAGACCCTGGTAGTGTTATAGTATCTAAGTGCATTGATAAAGGCATTGAGTTTGAGGTGATTCCTGGGGTTACAGCATTGATTACAGCACTTGTGTACTCAGGATTAGATACTACTAAGTTTCTTTTTAGAGGTTTTTTACCAAGAGAGAATAAGGATAGAAAACCAATAATAGAGGAATTAAGAGAGTGTAAAGAAACCTTGATTTTTTATGAAGCACCTCATAGAATAATGAGTACCTTAGAATTTTTGATGGAGGGGTTAGGCAATCGCAAGATTGCTGTGTGTAGAGAACTTACAAAATTGCATGAAGAAATAATGAGGGTATCCTTAGCAGAGGCTATTGAATATTTTAAGAATAATGATCCAAGAGGAGAGTATGTGCTGTTAATAGAAGGTAAGAGTGAAGAGGCTTTTGCTATGGAAGAGAGAGCAAAGTGGGAGAATATTACTATAGAGCAGCATATTGAAAAATACATAAAGGAAGGTCTCAGTAAAAAAGATGCTATAAAGAAAACAGCTAAGGATAGGAATATGCCAAAATCTGAAGTGTATAAGTATTCGATTGATTTAGGATAATAGTGAGACAATTTTGAAAATAACATCATTAAGGAAAGATTTGTAGGAGATTGGGAGAATACTAGAGATATCCTTTACATATACTAAATAATTATGGCTTAGAGTTGGAGAGCGTTGTTGTAGTTTTTTGTATAAAGATGATATAATATAAGCATATTGAAATTGCTTATGTAATTAGTAAATCAAATGATATTTAATATGGAGATTAACAAGTATTGATATTATAAATGTTTGGGAGAAATAAGGGGGAGATGTTTTTGCGTAAGAAGGTATTATCAAGCTTAATAGCATTAGGTTTGATCCTATCAACTAGCACAGCGGCTTTTGCAGATCCTACGGTAACAGATTTGCAAAGTCAAAAAAGTCAGTTAAATGATCAATTAAGTCAAGCTCAAAAAAGTGAACAAGATATTGAAATGAAAATAGAGGAATTAGATAATAATATCAGTAGTCTTAAGGTTGAAATGAAGAAAACTGATGATAAAATTTCTCAAACTCAAAGCAAAATTGATGAAGTTCAAAAAGATATAGATAAGGCAGAAGCGGATATAGAGACAGAACAGGATTTGTATAACAAAAGAATGAGAGCGCTGTACATGAGTGGACAAGATGCTGGATATCTTGGAGTTGTTCTTGAGTCTAAAGGATTAGGGGATTTTATATCAAAGATAGAGAGTGTTAAGAAGATAGCTGAATTTGATAATAAACTGATAACAGACTTAAAAGATAAGAAAGCAGATGTTACAAGTAAGAAGCAAGTTTTGGCAGATGAAAAGGATAAATTAGTAGATTTACAAAATGATAATAATAAGAAGTTGGACAAGCTTAATAGTGATATAGCTGCAGAACAACCTTTATTGGCCCAGGCTAAGGAACAAGTTTCTAAATCTCAATCACAAGTAGATGTTGTTAGTAAAAAGATATCAGATCAAATAGCAGCAGAAAAAGCAGCACAAGCTGCGGCTGATGCTACTCGTCAGAATACTAACACTACTTCAGGCGGAACAACTAAGTCAACATATGTTCCAACAAGAGGAGGCGCTGTTGCAACGGCTTCTCAACAGGCTGTCGTAAACTATGCTTGTAGTTTTATTGGAGTGAATTATGTTTGGGGTGGAGAGAGTCCAAGTGGTTTTGATTGTTCAGGACTTATGCAATATACCTATGCTCACTTTGGTATATCTATAGGTAGAGATACCTATTCGCAAATAAATGATGGTAGAGCAGTATCAGCATCGGATTTACAACCAGGAGACTTAGTCTTCTTTGGTAGCCCTAGTGCACCTCATCATGTTGGTATGTACGTAGGAGGAGGATGCTTTGTTGAGGCACCTCGTACAGGACTTCAGGTAAGAATAGCTAGCTTAGCAGATAGATCTGACTTCTGCGCTGCAAGAAGAATATTAAATTAAGAGATTAAATATAGGACAAGCTAAATTATAATTAATTTAGCTTGTTTTTTTATATTCTAAAATAAAAAAAATCCACATGGATATAACCATGTGGAGGGGATATGGGTTATTACTACTCGTATTCTTCTGTAGTAAATTATTTGTCTGTTTTAAGTTCTGATAAACAACTCTTGCAGATATTTTTACCTTTATAATTAATAACATCTCTTGCGTCACCGCAGAAGATACAAGCTGGCTCATATTTCTTTAGGATTATTTGTTCACCTTCAACGTATATTTCTAAAGCATCCTTCTCAGCTATGTTTAATGTTCTTCTTAATTCTATTGGTATAACTATTCTTCCTAGTTCGTCTACTCTTCTTACAACACCTGTTGATTTCATATCATTTTCCTCCTTAAATTACACTGTTCGACATATCTGATAATTAAATAATAACAAATATTACATAAAAAGTCAATACATATTTTAATTTAAATAAGCTTAAGTTACAAATTTCTTACTAAATTCCATCTAAAGCTAATATACTACCATATAATTCAAAAGTCAATATATTTTATATAGGAAGTCGCTAAATTTTTCATAAATACTAAGAGCTTGATATATCAGTATTGTAAACGATTACTTAGGAGTGCTGATGTAAGTATTTTAATTCAATAAATGGCTAATATGACCTTATTACCAATATGATGAAATATAATCAATAAAATGGTAAAGTAGAAATTATTGTCGAATATCTTATAATATAACCTGTCAATAAGTTTAATATCATAAAGTCGTAATAAAAAAATCAAGAAAATATTGTAATACAATTTTGTTGTTTTTATATGGTCAAAATATTAATTGTAGCTTTAGATTTATTTATTCAAAAACCTGGAGCCTTATTAGTTAATTATGCCTAAAATTGCTATATTATATACTTGTAAAAAAATAAATTTATGAATAACCAAGAATCATTTATATTTATAAACTTTTACACAAGGTACAAACAAGTTATTAACACGTGTTTTGTGGATAATGTGGATAAGGTTAAAGAAAACTTATTAAATTAGAGATTATTTAAAGATAAATATGAGGATAATATGATGAATCTATTAACTTATTCACAAAAAATGTGGATAATAATCGTGAAGTTGTGGACAAATGTGAATAATGTGGACAAAGTATGCTGATTGTACGTTTAATGGGCATTTTAAGAGCAAATAGAAACGCATACAATCCTATAAAAATGACTTATAGGCATAATATGCGTTAAAGAAAGCTGTTAAATATTTATCTTGTTAATTATTATGTTAGGATCTTTCTAGATTTTCATAAGCTGAGGCAGCAAAATTGAAATCTTCTTCATCTGTAATCTCGCCATAAGTATCTTCAGAAATACCAGGGTAATAATATAATATGAATCTTTCTGCATTGCTAGTATTCTCAATAATTATATAGCGTTTATCTTTTTTAGCATCTTGAATATAAGCTAGAATCTTATAAAGATCGCTTTCACCAGTATTATTATTTGTAAGTTCTAGAGGCTTGCCACTGTTATCTATAGATACATTTGTACTTTGATGGTTACAGTAGACAACTCTTCTGCCCTGTGTACAGCCATTGCAGCTATCAAACTTACATTGGGCTGTGCAGTTAAGGCATTCACACTTTGCACAGTTTTCAAGTTGAGTTAAATCTTCACGATGTTCTCGCTTATAATCTGTAAGCAAGTCTACATACTTGTCTCCAGAAAATAGATTGCTTAAAAAAGATTTATGTTTAGATTCTGCTTCTGCAGAATCTAATAGTTGTAGATATTTCTTTAAAACTCCGATGCGTGTTGTAAATTTTCTGTTATTAAGATCTTGTTTATCAATAAGTCCAGAAATATTATCCACTCCGAAAGCAATATCAGCAAATATTTTGCCATAGCGATCCTTTTCACTTTTTACAAATTCTTGCGTTTTACTCATATCCTTTAACATTACTCCTCATAAATATTTTATTTTGAAAGTCAAAGAATTGCCAAAGGCAATTCTTTTTAAATAGAGCTATTAGTTTTGTTTATATTTTTCAAGTTCTGCATCTAAGGATGAATTTGTAGATGATGAAGCAGAAGTACCGCCAGATTTATATTTAGCAAGTTCAGCATCAAGGTTTATCTCATCTAATTTTTCAAACTCTTTATCTAAAGAATTATCAGTTTGAAGATCAGCTAAACCTTCAGCTAAAGCTTCTTTTCTCTGGATTTTTCTTTCGATATCATCTATGTTTATTTTATTTGTACCTGCGTCAACATTTGCAAGAACTTCATTTACTTGTTTTGCTGCTTCAGCATTTTTATATCTTGCAGAAGCTTCATCTCTATAGTTTCTAGTCTTTTCGATTTCTGCCTCAAGCTCTCTTAATTTAGTTTTTATAGCAGAAGCTTTTGCGTTTGCATCTGCATAGCTTTTCTGTAGAGATTCATACCTTTGGTCTGCCTCAAGTTTCTTTGCAAGAGCTCTTTTGGCTAAATCTTCATTACCTGCTTGAAGAGCTAGTTTAACCTTATTATCAAAATCCTGAGCTTCAAGCTTTGCCTTCTCAATTTTCTTTTCAATTTCATGAACATTACCTAATATCTGTGCTGATGAAACTTTTGCATCATTCAGACTCTTCTCCATGTCTCTAACCTTTTGGTCTAGTAATTCAATTGGATTCTCCATCTCATCTAAGGTACTGTTAACCTTTGCCCTAAACATGTTTGATATTCTTCCCATTACTCCCATAATAAAAAACCTCCTAAATTATTATCTTCTTAATTTTTTGATGAATTTATAGATTATGATGACTAAAATTATAAATAGTATAAACTTGATGAAACCACCAAAGGGGCTATACCCACCGTAATATCCACCACCATAGCTATGAGACGAGAATGGTATTGGTATAGGTATTGGTATAAAGGAACGTTTTGTTCCTGAGTTTCCGCTGCTAGAACTACTGGAGCCGCTAGAGCTACCGGACCCATAGGACTTAGAGGAACCTGATGAGCTGCTGGAACCGGAAGATTTAGAGGAACCGCTACTGAAGCTTCCAGACTTATAACCTCCTGAACTTGAAGAACCAGAAGATTTTGAAGAACCGGATGACTTCGAAGAGCCGCTGCTAAAGCTTCCAGAGTGAAACCCGCCTTTTGGTGCAGCATATACAGTATTAAATTTATTGCCATGATTAGAACTTAAAATACTTGGTGTAATTATATTCGTAGTTATAAAGATAAAAGTTAATAAAAACACTAGAATGATGCGTTTCTTCTTAATTTTCCACACCTCCATAGATGAGTCACTTACTATTCAATATATATTATATACTAAATTATGTAAGAATCAAACTATGTGATTATTATACGGTATCTAATACCATATTACAACTTTAAAATTAACTCTTGTATTAGTGAAATATTGAACAAGGATTAATAAACAAGCTATACCTTTGTATTACGTGATATATCTCTTGTTTGCTCTTGTTTTTGGAATAATATTTTGCATATATTAACTTGTAATGTGGTTTTATATAACCTATAATGTATTTATAGTAGAATAACAAAGGGGAGAGTTTTATGAACAATAGTAAATTCAATATGCAAAATGTGAGAAAGTTAGCTGAAAAGGTAACAGAAGATAATATGATAGCTTATGATGATCTCCCTAATTATGATTTGTTTTTGTCTCAGGTTACGGATTACTTAAATGATAAGTTTACTGGAGAAAAATATACAAACAATGTAATTCAGAATTATATAAAAAGTGAGGTCATATCTAAACCCAAGGATGGCAAGAAGCGGGGGTATACAAAAGAGCATTTAGCTCAATTGGCATTATTAAGCTATATGAGGCCTGTTCTAACAAGTGATGAGATAAAGAAGGTTTTTAACCTAGCATTTAATGAAATAAATAATGATGAAGATGATATAATAACCTGGAAAAATGCCTATAAGATGTTTTCAGAAATACAAAGGCAGCATTTTAAAGACTTTTTTTCAAAACAGTTTTTTGATGAAAAACAATTTAAGAATTTTATTGAGGAAACTAGAATAAGTCCTGAACATGAAGATAGAATATTGGTATTTTTAATAGTAATGAGTTTAATAGCCCAAGCAAGTATTATTAAAAAGGTTGCTAAAGAAATCGTAGATAATTTTGCAGAATAGTTCCTAACTCGAATAGAGCTAGTCCTAATTAGGTAAAACCTATAGGGGGCTAGCTCTATTTATATGCAAACACAATCCTGCATATTTAGAAGTTGAGAGGAGTGATGGTATGGATAACATTGTAACCTTGGTTGGAAATGTTGGGTTTCCTATTGCTATTTCTGTATATCTATTAGTAAGGATAGAAGGAAAGCTTGAGAATTTAACTAACAGCATTACCACACTGTCCAATGTTATAAATAGCCTACAAAAAGAGAAATAGGAATTTGGTTTGGCATGGTGCAGGTTAACTTGAAAGCGTGTCACTGGAAATGCATCTGCACCATTTCCAAAATTCTGCCTATGAGTTCCATCTTATTCAAGTATGTTAAAGTTATTCTCAATCGTCTTTGCAGCAACTTAACTCTACGGCTTGTAATAATCTCATAGTAATAATTGCTGGGGGAGCTCCAAAATCGTTAATTTCTACATATGCAACTATATTCATGGAATTAAAGAATTTATTTAATATAGATTCCCAGGCGCCAAAAAAGTTATAAACATTGCTTTTTACAACCACAAGGCAATGTTCTCCTTTGTGAGGTTCCATTAGAACTTCTAAGTCTCCAAAGGCAGAGGCTCCTACCTGAACAGTCTTTGGTAAAGGTTTTTCTCCTTTGTATTTGAAAAGCAATAGGTCTATGTTAATCACCACCTTAAACGTTATCTCAAAATGATTAGATTATTTATAAAGTTAGCACCTGATCAGGAAAGAGTTCATCCTCACGCAAATCCTTAAAAGTATCCATTCTGCAATTTTTATCAAAAACCATGAGTTCTTTTCTATCTGTACTATATTTATTCCAATTTGATATTTCTTTTGTATGAGGATTTCCTTCCTTTATAAAAGAAATCCATGCATTATGCATTATCTTACCTAATTTATTTAGCTGAAAGTCTGTAGGTGAGAGTCCAAGTTGTTTCAAGAAATCATACTCTAATTCAAAGTTAATAAATATGAAAGGTAACTCCATAGCATGGACAGCACCTATAGAACTCTGAAAATCAAATCTATATGCCCAAACATCCCAACCCATTTCAGCAAGCACATTCATAAGCCGTGTTGACGCTATTCTGTAAATATAATCAGTCAGTACTTCATTCCACGCTGCAGATTCTAACGTATCCTTACAAGAATTTTCATATGCACGCCATACTATGTGACTGTTAACTCCAAATAATTTGGAAACTAATTCTCTATCTTTATTTGCTAATCTATCATTTGTTGCAGTAAATAGATTACATTCGTCTTTGTTTGTTCCAATTAGTACCTTTACTTTATTCGCATTACCTTTACGAATAATATTTAGCGGAGACTCTACAATGATTTTATTATCTATCACTGGTCCGAATATGTGCAATCCTTCTATCCCTGGAGCTATTCTATTTTGAGCTTCTAGAATATCTTTTGCAGGAATAGTTTTTAATTTAAATGCCTCATCCTCACTTAATCGTAATTCTTTTAGCAGTCTGCTAGTGATTCGTGCTGCTGTTTGTTTATCGCGAATAGCTTGTATAGAGCCACTCTCAATAATGGCTTTATGAAAAAGACCTTTAGCTTCGGGAATAATAAGTAAGCTGGCTGCGCATTTTCCTCCTGCTGATTCGCCCATTATTGTTACATTATCAGGATTTCCGCCAAAGTGTGATATATTTTCTTTAACCCATTGAAGAGCTTCGATAATATCTAAAATGCCGCAGTTGCCTGAAGCTTCATAGTTTTCACCTAATTGGTTGCCCAAGTGTAGGAATCCAAGGGCGCCAAGTCTATAATTGACAGTTAGAAAAACTATATCTCCATTCCTAACAAAGTTAATACCTTTATAGAAATAATCCAAGCCTGAACCATAGGTAAATTGTCCACCATGGATCCAGACAACTACGGGTTTATTACTTTTCTCTACACTGGTGGTTGCAATATTTAAAGTGAGACAATCCTCAGAAGTTTCAGGTAGGTCATTAGCTGCAAAGGAATTTTGTTGTATAGCCCTGTATCCAAAATCTTTAGCTTGAAAGATTCCATTCCAAGGTTCTGGTTTTTCTGGTCTGCTGAATCTAAGTGGACCAATTGGTGGCTTTGCATATGGAATTCCCTTGAATGTAAAAACAGAGCTTTCTTTTATTCCTTCTATTCCGCCGTATGTTGTGTTAACAATCAAAGTGAGTTCCTCCTTTTGTATTGCCCGAAGCAGGCGTGAAGTTTTTATTTACGTAATATCTCCATTATATACTTGTATCATATATAACGTCTAATATATAATTATGTATAATACATATATATTACAATATATATAATTAGGGGGGATTTGTCATAGAGTTATTGCAATTAAAATATTTTCAAAGGGCAGCACAGCTAAATCATATTTCACGGGCAGCGCTGGAATTAAATATTCCTCAGCCTTCCCTCAGCAAAACTATATCTCAGCTTGAAAAAGAACTAGGAGTAGTTTTATTTGACAGACACGGGAAAAGTGTTGAGTTAAATGAATATGGTGAAATATTTCTAAACAAAGTTAATATAGCTCTATCAGCATTAGAGGATGGAAAAATAGAATTGGCAGATTTAAGCGATAAACCTTTTGGAAATATTAAGTTAGCGGTATTATCAGCATCTAGTATGCTGCCAGAACTTTTGTCATTATTCAGTACTACTTATCCAAGCATTTCTTTTCAACTTATACAGCATCCACAAGAATCTTCTTCTAAACCATCATTTGACTTATGTATTTCTTCTTTCCCAACGGAAATAGCAAAATCAAATTTTGCTTCATTAATGACCGAGGAAATCTTTTTAGCGGTTCCAGTAAACCACCCTCTAGCAAGCAGAAACAGTATACGATTATCAGAAGCTTCAAATGAAAAGTTTATTAGCTTAGAGAAGGGGAAGGATTTAAGAAAAATTACTGATTACCTCTGCTATAGTGCCGGTTTTATACCTAATGTTATATTTGAAAGCGATGACCCTGCTACGGTTAGAGGATTGATAAAAGCTGGCCAAGGAGTTGCTTTTATCCCATCAATTTCATGGAGGGACGCTAAAAGCTCACATATAACTTTACTCCATATAGAAGATCCTATTTGTAAACGAACCATACATTTATCTTGGCCAGAAGATAGATACATGAAACAAACTGTTAGATTATTTCGTGACTTTACTGTTAATTATTTTAAAAATAATTTTTTAAATGAGTAAAAATACATTTGTAGATAAATATGTAGTACCAAAAGATATATTGCAAGTATACAATAACGCTTTATATTGCAAATGAAGAAAATATTTTGTACAATATAAACAGTTAAATAAGAAAAATTAATAATAACAAACGCGGGGGTGCCATAAGGCTGAGAGGAAAGATCCAACCCTTTGAACCTGTTTGGGTAATGCCGACGAAGGGAAGCTTTTATCAAGGATTTTGTTTATTATACTATTGTGGAAAATTAGCGCATTACTAGTATGAACGAAAATTATGTTGATTGATACACTGCTTCAAGGTAGTGTATTTTTTGTTTGCTTAATAACCATCATTAAAATAGGATATACTAGCTAATTACACCAGATCCAAGTATAAATATAATGAGGTAAAGACATGTAGAAGTTAAAACATAGTAATAAGGAGGTACAGGTATGAAAAAAGTATTGACAATAGCAGGCTCAGATAGTTGTGGAGGAGCTGGAATTCAAGCAGATTTAAAAGCTATGAGTTCTCTTGGGGTATATGGAATGAGTGTTATTACTGCAGTTACTGCTCAAAATACCATGGGAGTTAATGATGTGCTAGAAGTGAACAAGGAAATGGTTAGCGCTCAAATAAGGGCAATATTTGACGATATTAATGTGGATGCAGTAAAAATAGGCATGGTATCCAATAGCGAAATTATAAAGACTATATCTGAATTATTAGTTGATTATAAGGCTAAGAATATAGTTGTAGATCCAGTTATGGTATCCAAAAGCGGTTATTTTCTTTTAAGGGAGGAAGCAGTAGAAGCACTTAAGAAACTTATTGCTATAGCGGATGTAGCAACGCCTAATATACCAGAAGCTGAAGTTCTAACGGGTATGAAGATAGAAAATGAAGAACACATGAAAAAAGCTGCGAAGCTAATAAAAGAAATGGGTGCTAAAAATGTACTTGTAAAAGGTGGACATAGATGTAACGATGCAAATGATGTACTTTATAGTGGGGCTGAATTCATAGTTATAAAGGGATCAAGAATAGAAACAAAAAATACCCATGGCACAGGATGTACACTTTCTTCTGCTATAGCATCTCATTTGGCTAAGGGTTATAGTGTAAAGGAAGCAACGGAGCTATCAAAGGAATACATAACTAAAGCTATAGAGAATTCCTTCTCTATAGGAAAGGGTGTTGGTCCGGTAGGCCATTTCATTGAACTATATAAAAAAGGGGGAATGGACTTTGAATAAAATAAAGAATTCTTCTATGTTTTTACTCTGGACTGGAGCGGCTATATCAATAGCGGAAATATATACAGGCGGACTTGTAGCGCCTCTTGGTATATCAAAGGGTATTGCTGCGATAGTAATCGGTCATATAATAGGAACATTGCTTTTAGCTGTAGGTGGATATATATCCTTTAGTGATAAAAGAAATGCCATGGATAAGGTTAGAGATTCTCTGGGACCTTTAGGAGCAAAACTTGTAGCAGCTATTAATGTGCTTCAGCTTATTGGATGGTCAGCTATAATGATAATACAAGGTGGACGTGCTATTAGCGGCATGGTTAAGATATCCTATAGTATATCATTGCTTATAGTAGCTGCAGCCGTATTTTTGTGGGCATATTTCTTTAACAACCATTCAAAGAGGGTAAATGATATTTCTGTTATTATTCTTGTAATATTATGCTTTGCAGTGTTCTTTAAGCTGGGAGCAGGTGGTCATGCAGCTTTAAGTGGAAATATTAACTTTACAACAGCAATAGAGCTTTCAATATCTATGCCGGTATCATGGCTTCCTTTAATAGGTGACTATGCTAAGGATGGTACAAGCAAAAAAGGAGTGTTCCTATCTAGCTTTTGGGGTTACTTCTTTGGAAGTGTGCTAATGTATATAATGGGATGCCTTATAACAGTTTATACTGGAAAGGATGTTATAGAGTATATATCAGGTATGGGAATTGCAGCAAGTTTAATAGTATTACTTTCAACAGTAACCACTACGTTTATTGATGTATACTCAGCGGTAATATCTTCGAAGCAAATATTTACGGTAAAGAATGAGAATTTATTTATTGTTATTTACTCAATATTAGCAACAGGATTAGCTTTTGTATTTCCAATGGAAAGCTATCAAGACTTTCTGTTAACTATAGGAAGTGTATTTGTACCAGTATATACTGTAGTGTTTATAGATTATTTCATAAGGAAGAAGACGGAGACCCGTCTTATGAATTATATTGGAGTGTTTGCAGCGGTATTGGGAACTGTAATATACAAGTATTTTAGTAATATATCATTTGGTATTCCTACAGTATATGTATTTATCATAACTAGCTGCGTCTATTTAGGTATTAGTATATTGTGGGCTTTAGGAAGAAAACCAATGGTTCAATAATTAAGAAGAGGGTGAGATTATGAATATAGACTATAAATTATATCTTGTCACTGATAGGAATTTTCTCAAAGGTATTGAATTAAAAGAAGCGGTAGAACAAGCTATCCTTGGCGGTGTGGGTATAGTTCAGATTAGGGAAAAGGATGTCTCTACTAGAGAGTTTTATAATGTTGCGAAAGAGGTAAAAGCCGTAACGGATTATTACAAAGTACCATTAATAATTAATGATAGAATAGATATTGCACAAGCTATAGATGCGGCAGGGGTTCATTTAGGACAAAAAGATATGCCATTATCTATTGCAAGGCAAATATTAGGTAAGGATAAGATAATCGGAATATCGACCGGTACACCAGAACTGGCATTAGAAGCTCAAAATAATGGTGCTGATTATGTTGGTATAGGCACAGTATTTTTTACAGGAACAAAGAAAGATATAAATACCCCTATTGGGATACAAGGGCTTAAAGAAATTGTAGATGCTATAAACATTCCTTGTGTGGGCATAGGAGGTATAAATAAGGATAATATAAAACAGGTTTTAGAGACAGGTGTAAGCGGTGCAGCAGTAATATCAGCCATATTAGGTCAGCCTGATATTAGAGCAGCGGCAGAAGCCTTAAAAGGAATATAAATTAAAACATAAAAGCCACGAAGCAGCCATATGGTTTGCTTTGTGGCTTTTATCCAATTAAAAAGAGTTTTTCTGTGTCTATAAACACATTCCAGGGTTGTTCAATATCTTTTATATTCATCCATTTTTCTTTTGAAACTTCCCATTGTATATGACTGGCCTCTGTGTAGCTGTGATTTTCAATATTTCTCAAGTAAATAGTTACCGCATTTGCATCTTCGCTGATATTGCTAACAAAGCACTTAAGTGTATTAAATTGCTCCTGTGCAGCTAAGTCTATACTGTTAGGTCGTATACCTACGTAAGATACTGAAGGATTAATTGATTTACTTATTTTAAGCTTACAGCCCCAATCAATAGCTTCAATTAGTCCTTTTTCTGTTTCTTTGGCTCTCGAGATATTTTTCCAACCTGTTAACTGAGCAGCCTCTAAGCTGGAGGGGTTTTCAAATATATCCTTCTTACATCCGCAGGTAGATACCTGCCCTTTGGAAAGTACCACAAGATTTTCACATATGCGATATACCTCATTCATATTATGCGAAACTAATAGGGTTACTCCGTTATACTTGGCAAGGGCATCCATTAATTCATTCTCAACTTGAATTTTTAAGTGGCTATCTAAAGCGGAGAAGGGCTCATCTAAGAGCAATACCTCAGGTTCAACAGCAAGAGCTCTAGCAAGAGCTACTCTTTGCTGCTGCCCACCTGACAGTTGACTAGGAAATCTTCTTTCAAAACCGTTTAGCTGCATCATATTTATTTTTTCTGCTGCTTTCATTGACTGCTCCTGCTTAGGTAAATTAGAGAGCCCAAATTTTATATTTTCTTCTACTGTCATGTGAGGGAATAGTGCATAGTTTTGAAACAAAAACCCAATTCTTCTCTTTCTACTTGGAAGATTTATTTTTTTTTCTGAATCAAATAAAATTTTATTATTTAAAACTATCTTTCCTTTAGTGGGAGTTTCCAGACCCGCAATACAGCGAAGGGTCATGCTTTTGCCGGCACCAGAGGCTCCAAGAAGACCTGTAACATTACCAGTAGAATTAAAAGCAACCTTTAAATTAAAGCCATGCATCTCTTTTTCAATATCAACGTAAAGCCTCATGACAATTCCCTCCTAAAAATTTTTTGTATGTTTTTGTTTACTTTCAGACCAATGATTAGATAAAAACATTACAATCATAGAAATTACCACTATTAATATAACCCATATTAAGGCTGTATTCATATCTCCACCCTCAGCAGCAAAATATATTGCTATTGGCATAGTCTGAGTCTTGTTTGGTATATTTCCTGCTACCATAAGTGTAGCGCCAAACTCTCCTAAGGCTCTAGCAAAGGATAAAACAGTGGCTGCAGCTATTCCTGGCCAAGCTAACGGTAAGGTAACTCTCCAGAATACCTTCCATTCTGAAACTCCAAGAGTTCTTGCGGCATTTACAATATTGCCATCTATTTGTTCAAAGGCGCCTCTTGAGGTTTTATACATAAGAGGAAAGGAAACAACGCATGCGGCAATAACTGCCGCATACCAAGAAAATATTATAGTTGTATTAAATTTTAAAAGTAATTTTCCAATAGGACCATTGCGGCCGAATAGTAGAAGCAAAAAGAAGCCTACTACTGTTGGAGGAAGAACAAGAGGAAGAGTAAATATTGTCTCAATGACACCTTTAAATCTTCCTCTGTAGTTTGCCATAAAGTGAGCGGCTGCAATTCCTATGAAAAAAGTTATAAGTGTGGCTGCAAATGCAGTTTTTAAGGAAATCCATATTGGGGATGCATCAAATACCATGCTTACTCACCTTTTTATCTAAATTATTTTACTCCAAAACCATATTTTTTAAATATTGCTTTTGCTTCATCACTTGATAAGAATTTTAAGAATGCTTTAGCATCATCTAGGCTTTTACTGTTTTTTATAACAGCAGCAGGATAAACTATAGGTTTATGTGAGCTCTCAGGTGCTGTAGCTGCTATTTTAACTTTATCTGATACTTTGGCGTCAGTTTCATAGACAACACCAGCATCTACATTTCCTGTTTCTACCCAAGTAAGAACTTCCTTTACATCCTTAGCTTGAACTACTTTAGGTTGTACCTTATCTAATATTTTTAAACTTGTCAAAGCATCTTGAGCGTATTGACCAGCAGGTACAGCTTTAGGTTCTCCAAGGGCTACTTTTTTCACTTTGTCAGAAGCTAGATCTGTAAAATCTTTCACATCTGTTGAATTTTTTGGTGTTACTAATACTAGTTTGTTACTTAAAAGATTAGTAATAGTGTCATTAACTAAAAGATTTTTGCTTTTTAATTCATCCATTTGTTTAGTAGCAGCTGACATAAATATGTCTGTTGGAGCACCTTGTTCTATTTGTTGTTGTAAGGTTCCTGATGCACCAAAATTATAAGTAATATTAGCTTTTGGATGATCTTTAACATATAATTTCTTAATATCATTCATAGCATCTTTAAGACTGGCAGCAGCAGATATAGTTAAGGTTATAGCTTTTTCATCCTTAACCTGTGCCGTGGAATTATTAGTTTGTTGACTTGAATTGCCACAAGCTACAGAAATAGCAATGATAACTAAAGTTAAAATTAATGACATAAACTTTTTTAAATTTTTCATTTGAATATACCTCCTAGTGATTGTTTTTTTATTAAACCCCTACAATTTAGTGCATAACGTTTTAAAATAATATAACAATTGAAAATATTTCATGTTTTGTTCGGTTATGTTATGTTACACTTATTATAATTAATAATAAAACAAAAAACAAGTTGTTTTTTTGAAAAATCAATAATATAATTACATTAATGATATTTTTTTATTAAGGTATGGGGTAACTTATTGATATATTTACAATGATTCGATACGTGAGAACGGGGAGGAGAAATTATGCTAGAAGATACATCCTTAACACCGCAAGAAGTAGCAGAGATACTTAAGATTGCAAAAAATACAGTCTATGAACTTATAAAAAGAGGAGAACTAAACGGTTATAAAGTTGGTAAAAAAATTAGGGTTGATTTAAAAGATGTAGAAGAATATAAGAATGTAGCTAAAAATATAAAAAAGGCACAAACTCGTAATTTAAATATTGAAGAGAATGTAAACCATTCTTTAAAGGATTCAACCATGCCATGGGATAAGCAGAATCAAGGGGATAGTATGGTTATAAGCGGCCAAGACGCTATGTTGGATATATTATCTCGCTATTTAGAACTGCATCCTCAAAGAGTACATACCTTAAGATCTTATACAGGAAGTTATAATGGCCTGCTTTCTTTATATTTAGGAAATGCGCAAATAGCAACAGCTCATCTATGGGATGGTGACTCTGGACAATATAATATCCCATATGTAAGAAGGTTATTGCCAGGTATTCCTACAGTAATAATTCATCTTGCTTGCAGAATGCTTGGATTTTATGTGGCTAAGGGAAATCCTAAAAAAATTAAGAGTTGGAAGGATTTTGGAAGAAAAGATATAATTATGATTAATAGAGAGAAAGGGTGTGGAACTAGAATACTCCTTGATGAACAATTACGGCTTCTTGGAATTCCGGGAAGTGAAATACAAGGATATGATAGAGAGTGTTTTTCTCACCTAGCTGTAGCAAGTACAGTTGCAAGAGGTGGAGCTGATGTAGCCATTGGGAATGAGAAGACTTGGCTTCAAGTGCAAAATATTGATTTTATTCCTATACAAAAAGAAAGATATGAATTGGTAATGAAAAAAGAAGATATGCATAAGCCAGAGTTTAAGGCAATATTGGATATACTGCGTTCAGATGAATTTAAGATGGATCTTCTTGGTATAGGTGGGTATGACATTAGTGAAACCGGGAATATAGTGGCTGAACTATAATAAAGGCAATATGGAGGGATATTTATGAGTGAACAAATTACTGGAGAATTAAATAAGAAGGTAGACTTATTGGCCTTGCTTCCTTGTCCAATAAAAGTTCCGCTTCAGATGGAATTTGAAAATTATTTCAAGGGATTAAATCAGGAAGGGGGGCTAAATTGCATAATTGAAGCCAACGCCAATAATCAACTTAATTATAATAAAACTGTGGAGGAATACACAGATGTTGATGAAATTCCGGACATAACTATTACCTCAGGTGTGAATAGCTTTTATTATAAAGGCTTTAGAGATAAATTTGTTAGTAAAGGGTATTTTTATGATGCCACTTCTGATGAGTCTAATAGTGACTTAATAAAGTATGGAATAAAGGATCCAGATGGAAACTATACAATAATATCTATGAACCTTCTTGTTTTGGTAGTTAACCTTAAATTATTAGGAGATATTAATCCTCCAGCTACATGGGGCGATTTGCTAAAACCTGAGTTTCAGAATAAGGTTGCACTCAGAGGGCATGATAATTCATTTTGTGAAACGACTCTTCTGACTATTTACAAGAATTATGGTTATGAAGGTATAAAACAACTTGGAAAGGCTGTTAGATATGGATGGCATCCTTCGCAGATGGTAAAGGCGGCTATCAGAGGAGGTGTGGATGACCCAGCTATAAGCATAATTCCATACTTTTTTACTAGTACCTTAAAAAATAAAAAAGGAATACAAATAATTTGGCCTAAAGATGGAGCAATTGTAAGCCCTGTTACCATGATGGTTAAAAAGAGCAGTAAGGAAAGAATGGAGAAGATTATTAATTTTTTCACCGGAGTTGAGGTGGGTAATATTTTCTCTGGAGCATTTTTTCCATCTCTTAATCCCAAGGCTAATAACGAACTGCCAGAAGATGTTTCGCTCAACTGGCTGGGTTGGGATTTTATAAAAGAGAATGATTTAGGAGAATTGATAAAAGAACTAAATAATGTATTCTTCAAAGCTTTTAGAGGTGATGAGTTATGAAGCTAATAACAGTTTCTGGGCCGCCATCTTCAGGTAAGACCTCCGTAATAGTAAAAACTATCGAAAGCATTAATGAATTAAAGCAGAAGGTAGGAGTGGTAAAATTTGATTGTCTTTCTACTTTTGATAATCTAACTTATAAGAAAAAAGGGATAGAGGTAAGGGTAGGTATTTCAGGAGGACTTTGTCCAGATCACTTTTTTGTAACCAATGTTGAGGAATGTATAACCTGGGGGATAAACCAGGGCTTCGACATTTTGATAAGTGAAAGTGCAGGATTATGTAATCGATGCTCCCCTCATATTAAAGAAGTACTTGCTGTATGTGTAATAGATAATTTATCGGGAATTAATACACCACAGAAAATAGGACCAATGCTAAGATATGCCGATATAGTGGTGGTAACAAAAGGAGAAATAGTATCTCAGGCGGAGAGAGAGGTATTTACCTTTAAGATAAAACAAGTCAATCCTAAGGCGGTTATAATACACATAAACGGTATAACGGGACAGGGAAGCAGCGAATTGGCAAAGCTTATTATAAATGCCTTTGATGTGGAGAGATTAGAGAGTAAAAGCTTAAGGTTTACTATGCCTTCTGCGCTCTGTTCCTATTGCTTAGGGGAAACTAAAATTGGAACTGATTTTCAGCTTGGTAATGTAAAAAAGATGGAGTTATAAGCAAAAGTGGCTTTGAGGTGGTAAAAATGATTAACGTAATTTTAGATAAGGAAATGCAGGAATTGATTAAAAATTACCCATTTTTAAAGGAGTATTTCTTGTCACTGGAGTTGGCTGGTTACCCTGAAGAAATTACACTTAAAGAGTATATTGCAGGTATAGATGAGGAGTTTCTTCATGACAAAGGGATAGAAAGAAATTATTTACTTACTAATATAATTTCACTTATACAAAATAATGAAAGTCTAAAGAATAATCAGATTACTAGAGTGAAAAAGATCACAATCATTGGTGGTCGTGATAAAACAGGGAAAGAAGAAAATTGTACTGTTGAGCTTTCGGCAGGGGAAATTATATGTATAGTGGGCCCTACAGGATCAGGAAAGAGCCGGTTGCTAGCAGATATAGAATATATGGCGCAAAAAGATACTCCAACAGGAAGACAAATTTTAATAGATAATCAAGTGCCTGAAAGAGAAAAACGATTTTTTTCTGACGAAAAGCTAGTGGCCCAGCTTTCACAAAATATGAATTTCGTAATGGATGTTACTGTAGGAGAATTCTTATTAATACATGCTGAAAGCCGAATGATTGAGGATACTGTAAATACAGTAAATACTATAATTATGAAGGCTAACGAACTGGCAGGCGAGGCATTTTCCTATGAAACACCACTTACTTCTTTGAGTGGAGGTCAGTCTAGGGCGCTTATGATTGCTGATACTGCCTACCTTAGTAAATCTCCTGTAGTACTAATTGATGAGATTGAGAATGCTGGTATTGATAGGAGAAAGGCCTTAAACCTTTTAGTTAGAAAAGAAAAAATTATACTTATGGCAACTCACGATCCTATACTAATTCTGATGGGAGATAAAAGGTTAGTGATTAAAAATGGAGGGATAAGTGAGGTTATAGTTACTAGTGAGCAAGAGAGAAGAAATCTTGAACGTTTAGAAATTGTTGATAGCAGGCTTATGAATATTAGGAACCTATTAAGAAATGGAGGAAGAATGGAATCCGAGGTCTTAAACTAATAAACATACAAAGATAACAAAACCCCTTGAAATATCAAAGAGATTTGGCGAGTGATATTTCAAGGGATTTTTAGTATTCGTTAAAATTAAGCCATTAGCATTACTGAAGATGCTTTAATTACAGTAGTAACTTCTGAACCTATTTTAATTTCTAATTCATTTAAAGCATCCATTGAAATTATAGAACTTATTAATTTATCATTTCCTAAATCAACAACAACCTTTGCATTAACTGCCCCTTCTTTAATGTCAACAACTTTTCCGGTAAGCTGGTTTCTTGCACTAATTTTCATTTGAAAATTCCCCCTTAAGTGTTTATATTTATAAAATAAATCATTGATTGTATAAAATATAACACAAATTTTCCATAGAATCAACAATGTTTTTGATAATTTGTCAATAAATAAGTCATCATAGTGATAATTTCGAATGAATCAGCCGGTTAAGTTTGAAAATTAATCAAATATATCGTGTTTTTATGGAAAAAGCGGTGATACTTTAGTATCAATTTTGAACTTATATAAAGTATGCATAATGTGATATTATATTTGTATTACATATTTAGGAGTGAGGGAGGACAAATGCCGATATTTAAATATGGCAATAGGCAAATTGAGTATACATTATTGCGTAGGAAACGAAAAACAGTTGGAATTAAAATAATGGATTCTGCTGAGATTCAGGTTACTTGCCCAACTAGGCTGAGTAATGATGTGATTAGTAGGGTAGTAGAAAGTAAGGCATCTTGGATTATTTCCAAGCTAGAACAAATAGAATCAGTTAAAAAGGAACTCATATCTAAAACTTATGAGGATGGTGAAAAAATAACTTACTTAGGTAATAATTATATACTGAGAATAGCGGAATGGAGCAAATATGATGGACAACCAAAGCACATTGGATTAAGAAATTTATCTTTGAAATTTGATAATTCTTCAGAGGATACAATTGAAAAATTAAGAGTAATCTTAAATCAGTTGAAGATATTTATGATTGAAGGACAGAGAATAGGGATACGGTTCTTTAGCAATGAATTTCACATATACATTAATGGTTGGAAGGATAGGGATTATAAGAAAAGATTGATTAAACAAGCGCTTCTAAATTGGTATAAGGAAGCTGCGTTAATAAATCTTTTTGAGAGAACATATGAGTTCTCCAGAAGATATAATTTAAAACCTGCTAAAGTGTCGGTGAAATCTCAGAAAACTATATGGGGAAGTTGCTCGTCTACCAACAATATAAGCTATAGCTGGAAGCTTGTACTTGCACCTATTAGCATAATGGATTATGTAGTAGTACATGAATTGAGTCATTTGGTATATAGGGATCATTCAGCTAACTTTTGGGGATTAGTAGAACAAATAATTCCTGATTGCAAAGAAAAAAGAGCTTGGTTAAAGGCTAATGGAAGAAGCCTAGATATATAGAATTTTAATGAGAGGAAGTGCAGTTGGAATGGGTAACGGAATTAAAAGAGCTAGATACTTGTTAATTTTTTTGGCAGCACTAATTATGCTTGGTGGATGTAATAATAAACAGGCTAGCCAGGATAATAAGGGTAACAACAACATTACTAAATCAATTAATTCAGAAACTTCTAAGAATAAGACTGATAGCATTAACTCGGGATTACTGATAGGGTTTACCAAAAGCAATAATATCAATAAAAGTTCAAGTCCTCTAGAAGCAGTACCAGATAGTCTTAGAACCTTATGGATTCATATAGATGGTAATAAGGTGGTTTATTCAGAAAAGAAGAACAGTATTATTACTCCATATGGAGAAAGCTTTGAAAAACTGACAATTGACAAGTTAATAATATCTGAAAGCAATGAATACACCAGCGGAACTAGTGATACTATTTTTGGTAAATATAGTTCATATTATAATTTTTCAAGTGTGGTATCACAGGAAGCAAATAAAGGTGAAACAAATATTTTAACCAAGGATGCTGTAAAGAAGAATTATATTAATAAGGCAGAAGGCGAAATGGGAATAGGATATGGCTCTAGGACAGAATCCTTGCTGTATGTAGGAAATAAATATGTTTGTATTAAAACCTCAAAATATAATACTGGTGGAGGAACTTTTAGGGTTGGTTCAGATGATATTAAGATGTTCGATGTAAAAGATCTCAGCAGCCTAGAAGGGCACAATATAAATACAAAATTATCAAATTTAGTTGGCAATACAATAGAATCAAAATTAGATTCCTATAGAAAGAAATATAATAAAACTGTTGAGAATGGATCACTTATCAAAGAAGATTATTTAATAGACAGTAATAACCTTGCCTTGAATAGATCAGAGGGTAAATGGAGACTGCAAGTGCCTTTATATGATAAGTATTATCATGAGGGTAATGGAAGTTCATATTATTCTGTAAAAGAGATTTATGATACGGATATATCATTGCCAACAAATATTATCTCATACGATACCTTATGCGTTGATTGGAATACAATTAAATCAAAGATTCCAGATGCTAGAGATGCTGTTTCTTCTCCTAATAAGGATATGCTGGCAGTTTTAACCGCAAATAAATTAATGATTTTTGTATACCCGGAAAAGGGGATAACTCAGCCAATAGGTACAATTCCTGTGGATGAGAATGAGAAAATAATACTTAATCAATGGGCTACTGGTGACTATGTTGAAAAGTGGAATAAGGCATTAAGTAACTATTAGTTTTATTCGGTGGTTACTAATTAAAGACATATAAAGATATTAGAAATATTGCAATTATATGAGGGTATGATAAAACATACTCCTTTTTTGCATACTTAAGGTTAATTTATTGTAAACTTAAAATATATATAACATTTTTAGGATTAACTTAGATTAGAGATGGGAAATATTTCATTATAGGAATAGGAAAAGCCTTTGGTGAACTGAAAAAAATATTATAAAGGAGATTTTTCAAATGCGAAGTATGTCATATGGTGAAATTGATTTTAATCGTATGGTTCAACTTATTTCGAATTATGTTAATCAAGAATCCAATAGAGATTATCAGATATCTGTTGGTACTGACTCTCAAAATTTTGATTTAACCAAGACAGTAATAGTGGTTGCTGTTAATAGGATTGGAAATGGCGGAATATTTTTTTATGACATCAAAAGAGTAAAGAAGATTACAAACATACGTCAAAAAATTTTCTATGAAACTAATTTAAGTCTTGAACTTGCTACAAAACTCGAGGAAAGACTTAAAAGAGAAAACTTAAATTATAATATTACTATACATGTAGATGCGGGGAATAACGGCCCTTCATCAATGGTTATACCTGAGATAACAGCATGGATAAATTCCTGTGGTTTTGCTTGCAAGACAAAGCCGGATTCTTATGCCGCTTCATGTATAGCCAATAGATATTCAAAGTAACACTAAAGTTTTTTTGATTAAAAAAGCTGTAGGGATACCTTTCTGTCTATATAAAGTATAGCTACAGCTTTTTATATTCATTTAGCCCAATGGGATTGAAAAATAAAAAATACACCCTTTTTCATTAGTATCTTTGCAATATATTTCACCTTGGTGCTTTTCTACAATATATTTGCAGGTAGAGAGTCCTAATCCAGAGTCGGGAACTTTAGAATTTCTTGATTTATCTCCTCGATAGAACTTATTAAAAATATAAGGCAAGTCTTCCTAAAGTATACCTAAGCCATTATCCTCTATGTAGATAAATAGGTACTTGTTTTTTATTTCTAATCTAAATCTTATCGACCTGTGCCATAAAATCTTATAAAACATTCAGAAAACATTGCTATATGGAAAACAATAAGATATTAAGCAGTATTCCAGCAAGTACCACTATAATGATCACCAAGTCATGGAACTCTATTAATAATAGAAACTACATGAAGGACAGGTGATTGTAATGAGAAATATGAAATTTAGAATTAACTGGTATGTTGAGGAGTCTGACTTTATTGAAGTAAAAAAAGCTATGAAAGAAACAAAAAATACACGTATGCACATCCGATATACAGTAATACTTAATTTTCTTCAAGGGCGTACTTATAATGAAATTCCATCTATTTTTAATCTTAACATAAAGACCGTAGGTGATTATATTAGGGAATATAAAGCTCAAGGACTTGCGGGGTTAACTATGGGTAAGAGTACAGGTGCTCCACGTCAACTTGACGAGAGTCAGGAAGAGGAGCGTATAAACATAATTCTCACCAAAACACCAGACGAAGTGGGATTTACTTCAATAAGAAATTAGGATACAAATATCATAAGACAACTAACCGGGCGACTTTATGGTATTTCCTATTGCCAAAGAGGAATGTTAGAAGTTTTGTACCGTAATGGGCTAAGCTATACACGCCCAACGTATTCTCTAGTGAAAGCAGATGCTGCAAAGCAAGAAGAGTTCAAGAAAGAATTTGAACTTTTAAAAAAATCTAATAGAAAGCAGCGATGAGCACATCTTATTTGAGGATGAATCTATGATTCGAGACTATCAGGCTATCGCCAGAACTTGGTTTCTAAAAGGAAAACAGGGAATTATTCTTACCTCTGGTAAGCACCGAGGAGTTAAACTCTTAGGTATCTTAGATTATGAAACAGGACAAGTTCATTGCAGTGAGGAAGAGACCTATGATGCGGAGGTATTCCTCAAATTCCTTAAGGAAGTGGTTTCATTATACCCTACGGGTAAAATTGTGATGATTCTGGATAATTCTCGTATCCATCACGTAAAACTAATCCAACCCAACCCTTCCTAGAGGATACCCCTAGGTTACAATTAGTCTTCCTTACTCCATATAGCGCAAATTTAAATCTGATTGAAGGTCTATGGAAGTGACTAAAAGCAGATATAATTAACAATACTTTTTATCCTACAGTTAAAGAAATAAAGTTAGCAGTTCAGGCATTTATAAATAGGATAAACCTAGACAAATCAAAGGTTGTTGACAGACTTTGTATTAAGATGTAAATAATTGGTACCTTCTATATAGATTCTTATTTTGCAGAACTAAAGTTATTTTTATAAATTGGCAATCTACAGCAGAAAAGTTATAAAAATATTACGGTTTAAAATGTAAGTATTAGGAGTAGGTTTCTGCCGATAGTTGGATGGATTTAAAGATGAGGATATTTATTGAAGTGATAAATATGATTAAAATCAGAATGGCATATGAGGGGAATGATAGTCGTGATATCTCCTTGATAAGATGCATAGTTTTATTATGCCAGTGAAAAAAGGAACATTCATTTATTACAGAAAATGATGAATGTAGCCCCTTCCATATATAATTTTTGGAAGGGGCTTCTGCAAGGATAATTGGTGTTTTAAGTTTGTCGATTATTAGTTATTAAATTAAGCCAACATTAATAACTAAAACCAACACCTATACTTACTAATCTAACTTCTTTCTAAATCTAAATATGCTTAAAGTTAATAGGATTACTCCTAAAATTAATAACATTACTACATCATTAAATAAATAATTTATATCAACACCTTTTAATACTATTCCTCTTAGTATATTTAAAAAGTAAGTTAATGGAACTGAATATCCAATTAATTGTATAAATTTTGGCATAGCTTCTCTAGGAAAAACAAATCCTGATAGAAGTATACTTGGTAATAACGCTAAAAGTGTTAACTGCATAGCTTGAAGTTGGGTTTTAGCAATTGTAGAAATTAGAACCCCTATTGCTAAAGCGCATATTATAAACCCGGCACCTAACAATATTAATAATAGCAGGTTGCCATTATTAGGTACATCAAACCACCATACACCAAAGGCTAAAGCATATAAAAAGTCAAAGAATCCTATTAGGATATAAGGTAGTAATTTACCTAAAATAAGTTCGTAAGACTTTATCGGTGACACAATAAGTTGTTCTATAGTACCTCTTTCTCGCTCTCTAACTAATGTAAAAGCAGTTAATAATATAGTGATGTTTTGCATTATTAGCCCTATTAGCCCTGGTATGGTGAAGTTCTGATTCCTTAGCTCAGGATTATATAGAACTTTTGTTGAAACATCAATGCCTCCAGTAGAAATCTTTTGAGGTGATTTATTTGCCATTTCATTCATAACTTTTACACCCAGCTGTTGTGCTGCCATTACTCCACTATTAAATACAGTTCTTGCAGTGGTTGGATCCGATCCGTCTACTAAAAGTTGGATTTGAGGTTGTGCTTGTTTTGTAAGTTTTTGTGAGTAATCTGGGGGAATAATTACTGCTGCATGTATTTTTCCAGTTTTCATGTCATGGTCTATTTCATCTATGTTATTAACTTGACTTTGTACCTTAAAGTATAGCGTATTTTCAAAGCTTTTTATTAATTGACGACTTTCAGCTGTGTGATTCTGATCTAAAATATCAATAGAGATATTGTCAAGTTCTGTTGCTACTGCATATCCAAACAAAAGAATCATCATTAATGGCATCATTATTACAAGACCGAAACTAGCTTTATCTTTTTTGATTTGAATAAATTCTTTTTTTACTATTGCCATAAATCTTTGAAAATTCATTGCTTCTCACCGCCTTCATCTATAAGGAATTTTAATTCCTCAAAGGAAGATTCAATCTTATGATTCGTAGACTTCTCTACAAATTTTATAAACACATCTTCTAAAGATTCTACTCCTTCACTTTCAATTAACCCTGTTGGAGTTCCCACTGCCATTAACTTACTATTAAAAATGAAAGCCAAAAGATCACAGCTAGCAGCCTCGTCCATATAGTGAGTAGTTACTAATATTGTCATTCCTTGTTTAGCTAGGGAGTATATCATTTTCCAAAAAATCCTTCGTGATACGGGGTCAACGCCAGCAGTTGGTTCATCTAGTATTAGTAGCTTTGGCTTATGAATAAGAGAACATCCTAATGCAAGTCTTTGTTTCCATCCGCCAGAAAGGTTTTTTGCCATAACCTTTTCTCTACCAGTAAGACCAGCCATGGAAATAATGCCTCGTTTTCTCTCTAAACGTTCCTTTTGAGATAATCCGTATATTCCTGCATAGAAATCCAGGTTTTCATCGACGGTTAATTCTTCATATAAACTAAATTTTTGAGACATATATCCTATATTTTGTTTTATTTCTTCTGATTCTTTTCTGATATCAAAACCTAAAACTTTAGCTGTGCCTTCAGTTGGTGTGAGAACTCCACATAACATTCTTATTGTAGTAGATTTTCCAGAACCATTTGGTCCTAAGAAACCGAAAATTTTTCCTTCGGGAACATCAAAATTAATATTATCTACTACTGTAGTCTTACCAAATCTTTTCGTAAGATTTTGTACTTCTATAGCGTTCATTAAATTCACCACCTTATTTTATCTCAGCATATACCATAGCACCTGGAGACACGCCAGAGTTTGAATCCAGTTTTATTTTAACTTCAAAAACAGTCTTATCCTTTGTATTTTTTGTTTCTACATTTTTAGGAGTAAATTCAGATTGTGAAGCAATAAATGTTATAACGCCATCGCAAATCTTCTTATTATCTTCATAAATAGGTACTTTGCCATTTTGCTTAATATCATTTCTTTTTGATTCTTCAACATATATTCGTATATATTTGCTGTTACCATCAATTACCTTAGCGATATTTGTTCCAGCTGAAACTACTTCACCTTTATTAATATATATATCCTCAATCATGCCAGAAGCCTGAGCTTTGATAGTACATTTTTCAATTTGAAGTTGTGCTAAATCAACCCCAGCCTGAGCTTGGTCAATATTTCCTTGCATCTGTTGTTTTTGGCTATCTTTTGCGTTATCTGGTAGTGATGCTAGAGAGGCCTTTGCACTATCAAGTGCACCTTGAGCTTGCCTTTTTTGAATATCATATGTACTACTATCAAGTTTAGCAATAGACTGATCTTGATTTATACTATCTCCTTGACCGATTGATAAATCAGTTATTTTTCCGGTTGTTTCTGCCATTATATTAAAAGTATTTGCCTCTACTGTTGCAGAATACATATTCTTATCAATAGCAGTATTAGAACTAGCGCAACCAACGAAATTGAAAGAAAGTAGTAAAATAAAACTACCTAGCATTATCTTTTTTATCATTTAAGACACCTCCACGATTTGAAATACCATATAAAATAATATTGATAATAATATCTACTTGTTTGTCATCATCCATAGTGAAAATCTCGGGGAATGCTTGCCTCTGAATTATGTATATTCCAAATATACCTACAAAGGATCTCATTACCAGAGTAGAATCATAATTCTTCAGAACACCCTTTGCTACATATTGATTATAAAACTCTCCTAGAATTTCTTTTCCTTTTTCAGCAAAGTTTTGTACAAAGGCTGCTTTTAAATCTTCATGATATTGTATTTCATTAAATACAATTTTAATCATACTCCAATGTTTTACTATTACCTCCATTCTGTCTTTCAACAATAATTTTAGTAGGTCACTCTCAGCCATATCACTATTATCTTTTATAAGTTTACCTAGTCTGTTAGTGATGAACTCGTGTGCCATTATTTGGATTAATTTAACCATCACCTTCCTTAATAAATCTTTTTTTGTTTTAAAGTATCTAAAAATTGTTCCTTCAGCTACACCAGCTATTCTTGCTATCTCACTAGTAGTTGATGCACTATAGCCTTTTTCTGAAAAGATTTTTACTGCAGCTTGTAGTATTTGTTCTTCTTTAGACATTTAACAACCTCTTCTCTATCTTGGAAGTGAGTACTCACTTAAATTATATATATTCTTTTTCTCATTGTCAATATATAGAATTATTGCATTATATAGCTATATACAACAATTTTTAATAAAAATTCAATAATAATATTGAAAGTTATAGAAAAAGTATGTAGAATATATGTATATGGTAAGTAAATTGTGGAATGTATTGAATTTAATTGGCATTATGGGTTATTATGTAAAGGGAGTAGGTGTTAGGAAATGTGCATAACTTTTGTTTTTACTCTTTAGAAGTTTGGATATTTTTGCAAAGTCAATCTCAGCAATACTGATTCCATATCTTTACATATCAATAATCATATGAGTTATTGAATTAAACGTATAGATAATAGCGATATTAAACCCTGTAGCGAACATACTAAACAATATTGACGAAATATAGACTTAAATGTTGCCAGATAATATCCATGTTTAAGTTTCATGCTGCTAACAAGGCAATGGTAAGTATATGGAATACCTACAGGAGTAACAATGTTGATAATGTAGTAGAGAATTCGCTTTTTTACATAATCATGTGCGTTATCCGTCAAATAATATTAAAGCAAACAATAAGTGTAAAGGTTATCAGTAAACAATTTATGAAACCATATAGGTTTATTAGAATTATGTACTAATGTGAATGTATATTTGAAAATATCAAGATATTTATTGACAAAGAGTAGTAGAAACTTCACCGTGGTATTTTTGTTAAGTGATGTAATTACATTATGCCGTTGTCGAGGGAGATGTAATTACATAATCAGTATAATAGGTTTTCAACAAATAATAAGGACGAATTGTAAAAAAAATGTTTTAAGGAGAAATAGCATGAATAGAGTAGTTATTACTGGATTAGGTGTTATTGCACCTAGTGGCATAGGGAAAGAAGAATTTTGGTCTAATACCCGTGAAGGTAAGTCATTCTCTAGAAGGTTAGAATTTAGTGAATTACCAGGTGATTATAGTAGGCCAGATGATTTACCAGACGTTAAATCACGTGTTAATGCTCAAGTAGAAGGGTTTCAGACGGATGAGTTTCAGGGTAAGGAGAGGTATATACAATTTGCTCTTGAGGGAGCAAGTTTAGCGATTAAGGATTCGGGGATAGATGTAGAAGCAATAAATAATGATGATATGGGAGTGGTCTTTTCTACAGCAATAGGTGGTAGTCCATACATGGATTCAGAATTTTATAAGCTTACAGATAAAGGTAGTAAGGAGTTAAAGTTTCAATGTGAAGACAACTTACTTTATGAAGCATCTATGTTTAATACTGCAGCACGATTAATATCCCAAAAATATAATTGTGGTAATGTATGTACAACCGTCTCAACAGGATGCACTGGAGGATTAGATGCAATTGGCTATGCTTACGATACTATAAGGTGTGGCGAGGCTAAGGTACTAATTGCAGGGACGGCAGAAGCGCCATTATCACCGCTGTCTTTTGCGGCTTTTGATGTAATAAATGCCTTAACAAAAAATAATGAAGATTTTAAAAAGGCATCACGTCCATTTGATGTTAAAAGAAGTGGATTTGTCTTCAGTGAGGGTTGTGGAATAGTTGTTTTAGAGGAGTTAGAGCATGCCTTGGCTAGAAAGGCACATATATATGGGGAAGTTGTTGGTTTTTCAAGCGGCAATAATGCTTATCATATGACTGATTTACCTAAGGATGGTTCTGCATTAGGTGATGTTATATTAAAGGCACTTGAACAAAATAATAGTGGTAAACATGTGGATTATATAAATGCTCATGGAAGTTCTACTCCTCAAAACGATGTGTTCGAAACTGATGCATACAAATATGCGTTTGGAAGTGATGTATATAACATACCAATCAGTGCTTCAAAGTCCATGATAGGTCATCCACTTTCATCAGCTAGTAGCATAGGATTAATCTCAGCTCTGCTTGCCATGGAAAACAAGTTTTTACCACCTACAATTAATTATGAAAGCCCTGATCCTAGATGTGATTTGGATTATATACCTAATGTAGGTAGACATAAGGATGTGGAATCTGTATTAATTACTGCAAGTGGTTTTTCGGGTATTCACTCAGCAATGATTTTAAAAAAATTTAAATAAAGTAGGTGAAATTATGAAGAAGCGTATAGTTATTACAGGCTTAGGAGTTGTTTGTCCAGCAGGTATTGGTAAAAATGAGTTTTGGAATAATATTGAAAGTGGAAAAAATAATATTAATTCTATAACAAGATTTGATACTTCAGATGTACCAGTAAAGCTTGCAGGAGAGGTAAATAATTTTGTTGCAACTGAGTTTTTAAATGCTAGATGGGTCAAGAAGAGTGATAGATTTTCTCACTTTGCATTCGCCGCAACTAAGCTTGCAATAGAGGATTCTAAACTTGACTTACAAAATGAGGATGCAGGAAGAATAGGTGTTTCCATAGGGAATAATGTGGGTGGCTGGGAACTGGGAGAAAGAGGACTGTATGAACTTTATAGAGATGGTTCAAGCTATTTAAACCCATATCAAGCTAGTGCATGGTTTCCAGCTGCCGCGCAGGGGATTATATCAATAGTTTTAGGAGTTAAGGGAATCAGTAAGACGACGGTAGCAGATCGTGCAAGTGGTATGATGGCTATAGGGCTAGCTATGCGAATGATAGCCACAGGACAAGCAGATATTATGATTACAGGAGGTACTGAAGCCCCTCTGTCCCAATATTCTACATTGGTATATTATTCATCTGGTCAGCTATCAGAGGAAGCAGACAGAGCAAAAGCATATACACCTTTTAATAAGGGGGCTAAAGGTATTGTAATGAGTGAAGGAAGCGGTATTGTAATCTTAGAAGAGTATGAGCATGCAGTAAAAAGAGGAGCCCATATTTATGGTGAACTTTTAGGTTACGCTACATGTACAGACTATGTATCTAAAAGTGGTAAAGTAGAAGAAACGCTATCTAAAGCTATTTTAAATGCAATGAAGAATGCAGGCGTAATGCCTCCAGATATAGATTATATATGTGCTGACGGAGGTGCAACTGATGAAGAAGCTTTATTAGAAACTAATGCAATAAAAATAGCATTGAAGGATAGAGCAAGTCAAATTCCAATCAGTGTACCTAAGTCTATGTTTGGTCATCTTTACGGAGGTGCTTCTCCTGTAGATCTAATATCTACACTTATGGCAATGGAGAATAATGCTATTCCTCCAACTATAAATTTTGTTTCATCAGCCGATGGATGCGATTTGGACTATACACCAAATGTATCCAGTAAGTGTAATATTGAAAACGCACTTATAAATTCTCGTAGTTATGATGGAATAAACGCATCTATTATAGTTAGAAAGTTTAAATAAATCATTAATATTAGATGGTTATTAATTGGAGGGAGATAAAAATGCCTAAAGTGTTTAAAATAACAATTGAAAAAGTCAATGGATTCTGTATGTATGGTTTTAATGAGGGCGATGAATTTAAATTTGATGGATTAAATACACCCCAAGGAGGATTTTGTGGAGGTGCGTACCATTCAATATTTCCCTATTTAACCATGTTGAATTTTGGTGGTAAGTTTCCATCTAGTACTACAGGCGAAGTAATTGCTACATGTGCTGATCAAGGAAAAGTAATATTTAAAATTGCAGATATATCTGAAAGGGAGGAAGATGAAATGAATACATTTATAAAGATAAAAGATATTATATCCAATATGGGAATTGAAGGGGGAGAGTTAAAATTACAGACCAATTTAACTGAAGATCTTGGTCTTGATTCCACAGAAATGGTAGAGTTTTTGGTTAGTGTTGAGAAAACTTTTGGGGTAAAGGTAAGCGCTTCACAATTAGAGGCTGGTAATATTGGAGAAATAGTGAGGCTAGTTGATGAAAATGCAGCGTCAAATAATTGATCTTAGCATATCTCTGGAAGAAACTAAAAATGAACCTCAAAAAGTAGCTATAAAAAGAATTGATCATAAAAATGGTACTAATGTTTTAGTAAAGGAACTAGAGGAACTTGGTTTTTTCAATGATAAAATTAGATTCGAGGCTAAGGATATTCCAGATAATGAGTTTTTGGCAAATGAAATGGTTGAGTTAACTACCCACTGTGGGACACATCTAGATGCTCCATATCATTTCGGCAGTATATGTGAAGGTAAAAAGGCAAGAACAATTGATAACATTCCTCTCGATTGGTGTTATAACGATGGAGTATTGCTTGATTTAACATACAAAGGAGCATGTGAGTTAATAACAGATTTAGATATTGAAAGGGCGTTAGACAATATTCAATATACTTTAAAACCATATGATATCGTACTAATAAAAACTGGGTATGATCGTTTTCTTGGAACTAATAAGTACTTTGCTGAGCACCCAGGAATGAGTGAAGAAGCAACAAGCTATATATGCAAGTTTGGGGTTAAAATAATAGGTATTGATACTTTTGGATTTGATTTGCCCTTTAAAACAATGGTTAATGAGTTTTCTCAAACAAAAGAAAAAAAACATTTCTGGCCAGCTCATTTGTATGGAAGAAAGAAGGAATATTGTCATATTGAACGATTAGTAAATCTAGATAGCATACCTCAGCCTGTGGGATTTAAGGTTGCATGTTTTCCAATAAAGATTGCAAATGCCGGCGCTTCATGGACAAGGGTTGTAGCGATTATTTAATTTATTTTTCTACAGTTGTGTTAAGGCTTGAATTTTGGCGTATGAGCATTAAAAACAAAACAATTTATTATTTTACTTAGAATAAAACGTGGAGGCGATAAAAAATGTTTCAAACATATAATTCGATTATTATTAATGAAAATATAGATAAAGTTTTTAGATTAACAAATAACCTTGAAATGTGGCCAAGGTTTTTTGATGAATATAAAGAAGTAAAGATTTTGTCTAGGATTGGAAAAAAGTTTTATTTTCAAATTACTAATAATGAATCACAGTCTTGGAGATCTAGTAGGATTATAGACGATATAAATTATTTTTGTGCAGCAGAAAGAGAAGAACCAATGTTTCCCTTTAAATATATGCAAATAATTTGGAAGTATAGAGAAACTGATGAAGGTACTGAAATGATTTGGTCACAATATTTTGAAATGGATGAGAAAGCTCCAGTAAATGGGGAAAAGGCAGTTGAGATTATAAATCAACATTCAAAGAACAATATGTTGCATATAAAGGAAGCCATTGAAAGTAATACATTAGAGTAAGGTTTTGGAATATATAATGATTGAGGGCATTGGATTAAAAGTTGTTGATATAGGTGAATTTAAACAACTTTTTATGAAACAAGGTGATGAGTTTATTCGAACAGTATTTACCTTTAAAGAAATGGAGTATTGTAAAAAGCGTCCAATACAAAGTTTAGCAGCTAGGTTTGCTGTTAAAGTTGCATGGGCAAAAGCATCTGGTTTCCGTGAAAGTCTTAATTGGATTGATGTTGAAACAATTAACCACATTTCTGGGAAACCATACATATGCTTGCATGGTAATGCTTTACTATGGGCTAATAGTTGTAAATTAAAAGAGTCATCTGTAAGTATCACGCATTCTAAAACTGTAGCAATGGCATTGGTAATTTTACAAAAGTAAGCAAGCGATAAAAACTAATTTAACGAGGAGAGATAAAATGGAGAAATTAAAAGTGGCAGAAATAATGAAAATGTTTTCGGAAAGATTGCCTAAAGTTCAAGGCGGATTTGTAAACTTGATGAATTCTATAAATGAGTCATCAACTCTTGATGCTAAAACGAGAGAATTGATAATGGTAGCACTTCTTACCGCACAGAAAACATCAGATGGAGTAAAGGCTCATGCAATAAGGGCAGTTGAAGCCGGTGCTACAATTGAGGATATTGTTGCAGCAATGTCACAAGCGATTCCTATATATGGAATAGGAACGATCATGGATTGTTTACCTGTAATTGAAGAGTTGGAGGAGTTATCCAAATGACTGTAGGTATCGTTAGGTCAAATTTAGAAGATGTAAAAAGCAATATAAAACTATTATTTGAAAAAATAAATTATAGACCTTCAAAGAATAAGGTGTTTCTAAAACCTAATATTGTTGCTCCCCAACCGCCAGAAACTGGGGTGATTACACACCCTGTGGTTATTTCTGCATTAATTGAAATTTTTCAAGAATGGGGATATGAAGTTGTTTTGGGGGAAAGTTCATCAGTTGCGCAGAATACACAGAGGGTTTTAGAGCTTACTGGATACTTAGATTTGGCACAGCATTACAATATAGATTTCGTTAATTTAGAGAAAGCAAAGAGAATAGAATGTGAATGGAAGTATGGAAAAATTAAGCTGCCGGAAATAGTATTCACACATGAATATATAAATGTTGCAAAGATGAAGACACATATTGTAACTAAAGTTACGTTAGGTTTGAAAAACCAAAAGGGTCTACTACTTCCAAGCGACAAGCGAAAATTTCATCTTGAACATGAACTGGAAGAAGCTATTATAGAACTCTCTAATGTAATTTCTCCAGATCTAACAGTTATAGATGGTATTATTGCGCTAGAAGGAGATGGACCAGGAAGAGCAGGAACTCCTATAGATATGGGGTTATTAGTTGCTGGGACAAATGTAGTTGAAGTGGATAATATTGCGTCTTATTTGATGGGATTTAATCATGGAGAAGTCAATCATATACCGAAGGTTGATGGAATTAGCACTGTAGGTATCGATAGAGAACAAGTAAAGAGAGAATTTGTACGTCCAAAAGATAATCAAGTAGTACTTGGGAAATTCAGATTTTTTAATATGAGGGCGTGTAGTGGTTGTATTGAAAGATTTGCAGCTGGTTTTGGTATATCGGATAAATCAAAGTTTACCCAAATGGTTGATGTATTATCAGGACAAGATGCAGAAATACAGTGTCATAAGCACAATGTAGTATGCTTTGGAGATTGTACAAAAGAGTTTGCTCTAAAAAACTCGTTACCTTATATTGGAGGGTGTCCTCCAGAGATAACAAAGGTATCTACAATACCTGAATTAATAAAAGAGAAAGAGGTATAAAGTTTTATGAATACCATAATTATTGAGGATTGTATGAAACTTAAGGAGCTTATTAAGATGGACGGAAGTCCAGTTGGCATAACGTATTATGATGTTTTGCCCAATGATAAATACAATGTTGATGAGCAGGTTGTATGTCAGAGTATTCAGGATGCACGTTATGGTAAAGAGATGGCTGTGTGTGCTGAGAATTCTAAATGTAGGGGTGGCAGTTATTTTCTCGGTTTAATAGATAAGCCGCCTTACGCGCATAAATTTTGGACTGAAATAGAAATGGCTTATGCAAATAGATGTATTTCCATGAGTATTTCAAGACACAATCCAGAACCTCCAACCTCATTATCAAAATATGTTTCCATGTGTCCTATTGAAAAGTGTGAGAGGGTACCTGATTTGGTGTCTTTTGTTTGTCAGGCAGAGCAGGCAGCTAGGCTTCTTGGGCTAAACGCATTTCAGAATGGTCACCCGCCAAAAATATATAGTTATGCAGCAGCATGTGCAGCAGCTATTGCGATTCCAATGACTACAGGTGAATTACATGTAAGCTTTATAGATAATTCAGCTCGTACTATTGCAGATTTTAAATCAGGAGAGCTGATTGTAACAATACCCGCACATCAAATTTCTGGTATTGCTAATAGTATCACAGAATGTATATGGGGAACTGCTGATGCGCCATATTTGAAGGAAGAGGCAATGCTTAAAGGTGTATGGAAACTAAAAAAACAAGATTAATTTGCTATTAAACAGATGAATGGTAATTATATTTAGGTTGGAATTTAAGCTGGTTGGAAATGACAAGATGGTATTCCTGCAAGTAGAATGAGTGTTCAATAGGAATAATCTTAATTCCATTATGTTAATAGCGTAATAGTATATCGGTACATTGGTACGAGATTAACATTTTATATATGTAACACTTAGTATATTCTCTTATGCGGAGATTACCTTGGTTAGTGGAAACATAGCTTGAAAAAACTACTAAACTTATTATATGAGGGGAGAAGCTGTATGGACGAAGTAATGGAGAAGTTTGTAGAAATTTTTAAAAGAAGAGCACGAATACAGGATGAAACGATAGATATGGAAGGTGACCTTGCGTATGATTACGATATGGATTCACTGGACATAGTCGGTGCACTAATGGAGCTTGATAAGGCTTTTAAAATAAAATTACCCAAAAACAATATTAATAATATAAGAAAAGTGAGAGATTTATATACTTTGCTTGAAGAGGGGATTAGAGTAAATGGATAATAATCGAAATCAGGTTAATATGGCAGGTACTCAAGGGGATAATCCTCTTGATGCCTTTAGGTGGATTATACCAAGAATTATAAATAATGGTGCAAGCTATGCTGATGTTATGAGGGTTTTCAGAACAGCATATGATCACGAAACTTGGTATAAAGAGTGGATGGATTTAGGCAGATATTACGAGGAAAGTGCGGATAATGCATTTGATATTGGGAATACCGTAACTGCAGGGGAACATTGGAATATGGCATCAACGTATTACCGTACTGCCCAATTTATAGTTTATAAGGATACGCCAAATAAAAGAAATGCATATGGAAGTTCTGTGAGATGTTACAAAAAGGCATTAAATACATCACCTTTCTTAGCCGAGGCGGTTGAAATAAATGTGGGACAGAAGTTTTTTCCGGGATATTTGACAGTACCTTCGGAAACCGAAACGTTACCTGTTGTACTTGTATTACATGGGGCAGATTCTACGAAGGAAGAAACTCACAGTATATGTGAGAATTTTTGGAAAAGGGGACTTGCTACCTTAGTTATAGATGGACCTGGTCAAGCGGAAGCTCGATTAAGAGGACATATGATGAATAGAACGTTTTATATTGAGGCATGTTCAGCAGCGATTGACTATTTAGAGTCACACCCAAGGATCCAAAATGATAAAATTGCAATCTGGGGACAGTGCTTAGGTGGATATTTAGCAATGGCTGTAGCAGCGCATGAACCAAGAATAAAAGCATGTGCATCACTTTCTGCATTTTACTATCTTGATACATGGTTAAAAGAAAATATTCCACCAGCCTTCAAAAAGAATTGTATGTATGACTTTGGAGTAAATACATTGGAAGAGTTAAAAGATAAAGCTAAGGAGTTTACACTCCAGGACGTAATAACAAAAATAAGATGTCCTCTATTTATAGTTCATAGTACAGGTGATCATTTAGTGCCAGCTTCAGAGGCCGAACAAATATATAATGAGGCGGTATGCCCAAAAGATATAAAAATTTATGAAGGTAGTGTTCACTGTTGTAGCGATATCATTCCGCAGGTTAGGCCTCTAATGGTTGATTGGATAAAGAACAAGTTATAGAAATGGAGGAGAGTTGGATGGAATTAAAAACTGATTTGAATTATTCTGCTGAAACTACGATGATGAATGTTATAAGAAATATGATACCAAGATTCATCTTTGATGGGGCACAGTATTCAGACATAGAAAGTGTTATGCAAAATGTATGTGATAAGGATAGTTGGTATAGTGAGTGGTCGAAATTAGGTGGGGATTATGAAGAAATTGCCAAAAAAGCTGAAGACGAAGAGTCGCTGACTACTGCGAAGGAAGCTTACTTATTAGCAGCTATTTGCTATAGGCTTTCGCATATTATTATTTATGGAAAAAGCAAAGGTAAGATTGAAAGTTATAAACGTGAAATAGATAACTATACAAAGGCAGCAAAATATTTTACGGGTGAATTTAAAAGAGTTGAGATTCTATGCGATAAGGAAAAGTTTCCGGGATACTTATGGAAACCCGAAGGTGTAGATAATCCACCTTGTGTTGTGGTATTGCACGGTGCCGATTCAACGAAGGAAGAATATCATACATATAATGAGCTGTTTATTAATTCTGGGATTGCCGTATTAATTATCGATGGGCCTGGTCAGGGAGAAACTATGCTATTTTCCCATATTTATATGGACAATAACTTTGAAAGAGCTCCAAAAGCAGCTGTTGACTTTCTCATAAAATCTGGAGAGGTTGATGATACACGTATAGCTGTTGCAGGACAATGCATGGGGGGATATCAGGCACTACGTGCCGCGTCTAGCGATGATAGATTTAAGGCGTGTTTTGCAATTTCGCCCTTTTATTACCTAAGTTCTTGGACTAGAAATGGTATACCTATAGCTCTAAGAAAGATGGTTGAAGCAATATATAATGTACATAGTGAAGATGAATTAAAAGAGTTAGCTTCAAGTATTTCTCTAGAAAATATACTTCAAGGTATTAAATGCCCAGTACTAATAATGCATGGCGATAGAGATATTTTTGTGTCAGAACATGATATCAACAAAATTATCAATGAAATAAAGTCTCAAAAGGAGATTAAAGTTTATAATGGAGGGTATCATGCAGTGCTTAATAAAATTAAACTAAGCAGGGCTGAGATGGCTGATTGGATGCATAAAATGCTTTGTAATAAATAAGTTTGACGATTAGATAAATTATAAATTGGATTGATGGAGGAATAAAATTATGGCTGGAGATAGAAAGTTTAGAGTGACAGTGAAAGAGGTTGTTAGAAAAGGATGTCCTGCGGGGCATAAAGTAGGAGATACATTTGAATTTGGAAGAGGATGTCCAGAGGGATTATGCATTACTGCATTTCATGCAATTTATCCATTGGTAACCGCTTTTTGGTGTGGTGCAGAGATACCTTGGGAAAAGGATAAGAATAAAGTACATGTTGCCTGTCCAGATTCAAATTGTATTGTTGTTTTTGAAGTTGAAAATCTGATTACTAAAGATAAGCAAATAGAGCATTCCGAGGAATAATGTGAGGGAGGAGAAGGCAAATGAATTACAACAGTACCATAACTGGATGGGGAAAATATGTTCCGAGGCAGGTACTTACCAATGACAGCATTAGTAAGTTTGTAGATACATCAGATAAGTGGATATCAGGTCGAACAGGAATAAAACAACGCCATATAGCCGAGGAAGATGAGACTATAGTTACTATGGCTGTTGAGGCATCAAAAAAGGCACTGGAAGTTGCTGATTTAAAACCAGAACAGTTGGACATGATAATACTTGTAACGTCAGAAGCAGGAAGTAATGTACCATCAGTTGCATCAAGAATTCAAGGAAGCTTAAATGCTAAAAATGCTGCGGCCTTTGATGTACTTGCTGCCTGTTCAGGATTTATAGTAGGATTATCAACTGCTGATGCGTTTATTAAATCTGGAACTTATGAAAGTGTGCTTGTAGTTGCAGCGGAAAAGCTTTCTCATATTGTAGATTGGACAGATCGCAATACTTGCATTTTGTTTGGTGATGGTGCTGGAGCAGTTGTAGTGGAGAGATCCGAGGAACCAGGTATACTAGGTTCAAAATTACATTGTGATGGAAGTTTTAGTGATGTTTTATATTTGCCTAACTCAAGAGAGGCTGTTGGTAATGGTAAACTAGGATCAAAAATGAATACGGATTCATTTTTAAAAATGAAAGGACATGAGTTATTTGTAATAGCTGTACAAGCTGGAGTAGACGTTATAAGGGAAATATCAGAATTATATAATGTAAGTTTTGAAGATGTAGATCTAATTATAGCCCACCAAGCGAATGTGAAAATTCTTGCTGAAATAAGTAATATGCTTGAGTTATCAGAAGATAAGGTGTTTACAGTCTTGTCAAAGTATGGAAATATAGCAGCTGCATCTATACCTCTAACTCTTTGTGAAGCTTTAGAAAATGGTAAGATAAAAAAGGGAGATACTATAATTTTTACAGGTTTTGGAGCTGGGCTGACATGGGGGGCTAATATAATTAAATGGAATCCAAGAAAATAGTTCATTTAGGAATTGATACGGAATCAATCTCAAGGATAGATAAATTGTTTCGAAAGTTAGATAAGTACTTCCTAGATAGACTATATACATATGAGGAACAAAAATTATGTTTAAATAAATTATCGAGTGAGATTTATTTAGCAAGAAATTTTTCTATGAAAGAGGCTGTGTCAAAATTATTAGGAACAGGATTTAAGAAAGTTGAATGGAATGAAATAGCTATATATGAAGACAAGGATAACGATACAGTTGTAAGTCTACAGGGAAAAGCATTAGAATGTTTTAATGAATCGTTATCAAAAAAGATACATTGTACTTATAGCATATGGGATGATGAGGTTTTAACAATAGTAATCTCAGAATAAAATAATTAATTGTTTTTTGAACAGGAGTGCAATTTAAAATGGTTTAATTTCTATAAATTTATAGAGTCATAACAATAAGAAAGGAAGGGTTAAAACATGATAATTGATTCCCATTGCCACTTTATGACAGAGGAATATGCAAAGTCATCTCCATTCTATAGTCATGAGTGGTATGATTTTGAAATGCGTGAAGTAAAAAAGTTCCAGGTTAGTGACGACCACAAGGAAATATTAACATATCCATTAGAAGCTATTATGAATAAGTTTACAATTGATACTATACCAGAAAAAATTATAAGTTTTAATGATGAGGTAGCAAAGATTAGCAGTAGATATAATGTATATGCTACTGCAGCAATTTACCCTCTAGTAGAAAGTAAGTATTACCTAATGGAGATGGAACGAGCAATAAATGAACTTGGGTTATGTGGCTTTTCTTTAGCATCAAGCTACGATGGTTTGTATTTAGACGATGAAAAATTTTGGCCTTTATTTGAAAAAGCTAGTGAGCTTAATAAACCCATTTTCATTCATCCGGTTACTTCAAACCCTATTGGGAGTGATAGATTAAAAGACTATCGACTGATGCCAATGCTTGGATTTGTATTTGATACAACTGTATGTCTTACTCGTCTTGTTTTATCAGGTGTTCTAAATAGATTTAATAATGTAAAACTTGTATTTTCACATACTGGGGGAGCATTTGCTTATTTGCTTCCAAGGATAATTACCCTAGGGAATGCATTTAAATTAGATATAGATTCAAATAATATTCATAAGACACTAAAAAATGTGTATTTTGATACCTGTACAGATGATTTAGGAGTGTTAGAATTTGCAATCAAAACTTTCGGTGCTGATAAGATACTCTTTGGATCCGATTTCCCTGCCGTGGATAATATTCAAAGAATGGTTGATGCAATAGATAGAATTAACATTTCAAATGAGGAAAAGAAAATGATTTTGGGTAGTAGTGTACAAGGTATTTTATAGCACTTGTTGGTACATTGATACTACGTTGGAGTAGTGTGCTAGTTTAAATTTTACATTGTTTTTCGTGGTAATATCTTGTTTGGAGCGCTCTAACATATATATTACCTCATTGATTATTTCACAGTTTTCAATGGGAGATTAATATATTATGTTAGAGTTTTTCTATTTGTAAATCATACTAGGTTACTTAACGTAATTAGTTAAATTATTAGTATAGTATTGATTTATAATAGAGATTCATAGGATGAGCAGTTAGCTATAATTGAGTGAAAGGTGTGTGAATAAGATGGGTAAAATAAAATTATTTTGTTTTCCGTATGCAGGAGGCAGTGCCCGTAATTATATAAGATGGAATAAGGCACTAGGAGAAGATATCGATTTAATTCCGATTGAGCTACGTGGAAGAGGTGACAGAAATGATGAACCTTTTTATGATTCAATAGAGGAAGCTGTAGATGATATATACTTAATCATTAAAGATAAGATATATAGCACACCATATGCTTTTTTTGGACACAGCATGGGAGCATATATTGCTTTTGAACTTGCAAGAAAGATTCAACATTATGGTAATAATCCCCCGGTTCAATTATTTGCATCAGGAAAAGAGGCGCCACAGAATAATAAGTTAAAGTTATATGGACTTTCTAATGAAGAATTTAAAAGAGGAATGATAGCTTTAGGAACAGCACCTGAAATATTTGAAGATGAAGAATTGTTCAATATATTTGGTTCTAGATTAAGAGCAGATTGTAAGATATTAGACAAGTATAAATTCAAGAAAGAAAGTTGCAAGCTAAATAGTGATATTACAGTGCTATATGGTAGAGAGGATAGTTCAATAAGTATTGATGAATTCCTATCATGGAAGATACATACGGGTAAGTCTTTTGATATTAGATGTTTTGATGGAGGTCATTTGTTCTTAAACAGTTCCGTTAAGGAACTTACAAATTATTTAAAAGAATGTCTAAGCCAGTATTATCAAAGCAAGTAGTTCTCTGGATTTTAATGCATGGATGTATTTAAGTTTACCCACTTTATTATACATGACTAGAAGGAACAGGATAGAGGGGGAGATGCTGATTATGGTATGTAATACTGATTTTTACTGTGGAGGTGAAGAAAAGAAGAGGAACATGCATAATTTGTAGATGACGATGAATGTATGCCCTTTTAAACATAGTCCCCAATAGGGGATTTTTTGCAGACCCCAAAGCTGCCACACTAATTTTTTAGTGCGATAGTCCTGTATAGTCTAGAGGTTAAGGTAGGAATTGCAAAGAGAATAGAGAGCACTAGAGAATCAGTATAACAAATAGGATTCTTTTATATATAAAGGTTATTGAAGGTTCCTTTTAGGTAAGCGTAAAAAAATTAACGCCTAGTATTGATTAGGGACTTAAGCTAAAATAACAGGTATCAAATATTAAGGGGGTACCTGCTAATGGGCAAGGGAAACAACAATATAAATTGGGCTGAAAGTATAGAGAAATTTGAAAAGCATGAAGGCAAGATAATAGACTTTTGCAGAAGTAATAATATTAGTCAGCACCAGTTATTTCATAGAAGAAAGAAACTTAAAAAAAATAATAATACATGTTTTCATTTACTTGAGGTGCCTAAAGTAGAAGCTGCTAGTCTTTCTAAAATAGCTGAAACAAATATAAAAGTTGAAATCGGAAAGCTTAAAATATTTATTCCAGTTCAAGATAAAATCACCTTATTAACCTTGGTAAAAGAGCTATCGCAATTATGATAAATATAGATAAGGTTAACAAAGTATACTTAGCTTGCGGCGCTACTGATTTAAGAAGAAATATTGATGGTTTATCTCTTATTGTTAAAACAGAATTTAAACTTGATCCTTTTGAAAAGGCTTTATTTGTATTTTGTAATAAGCAAATGAACAAGCTTAAGATTCTACATTTTGATGAAGGATTTTGGTTATATTATTATAGATTAGAAAAAAGCAGATTCAAGTGGCCAACGAATAAGGCGGAAGCCTTGCGGATTAATCTAGAAGAATTTCGTTGGCTACTAAAAGGATATGAAGTAAGAACTACCTCGAAATTCAAACCTATTGGTGAAAAAAATTATTATTAAAGCGATAACTAAAACCCTTGAAAGCATTGGAGTTTCAAGGGTTTTATGGTATTATATAAGTAGCAATTTGAATAGAGGTAATTATAATGGATGTCTTAAATTTCGAAGAACAATTGGATAACAAAACATCTTCTCTAATTGAGAAAATGGAAAAGGATATTGAAGAGAAAGACAGAGAGATAGCTTCTAAAAATAAGGAAATTGAGGATTTAAAAAATGAATTAGCATTTTTTAAAAATCAAATTCTAAATAAAAACAAGAAGATATTTGGAAAGT
>JAUZPI010000149.1 GCA_030706015.1 Bacillota bacterium | reverse complement strand
TGCATCTGTAGCATCAAGACGACCATATCTGATGTTTTCCATTATACTTCCGTTGTATAACCATGTATCTTGTAAAACCATACCGAACATTGAACGTAAATCTCCACGAGTAAAGTCTCTTATATCGTGACCATCTATAAGTATAGCTCCTTCATTTACATCATAGAAACGCATAAGCAATTTAATCATAGTAGTTTTTCCTGCTCCAGTAGGTCCAACGATGGCAACCTTTTGTCCTGGTTTGATGGAAGCTGAGAAATCATTAACGATGATTTTATCTGGATTATATCCAAAATGAACATTCTTAAATTCAACTTTACCATCAACTTTTTCAAGCTTCACAGAATTTGAAGCTTCAGCAACTTCTTCATCTTCAGCTAGGAATTCAAAAACACGCTCTGCTGAAGCTGCTGTTTGCTGAAGTATATTAGCACTGTTGGCAATTTGAGAAATAGGTTGCGTAAATTGACGTACATATTGTATAAACGCTTGGATATCTCCTACTTCGATGGTCTTTTTTGCTGCAAGATAACCACCTAGTATACATATCCCAACATAGCCCAGATTGCCTACGAAGCCCATCATAGGCATCATTATGCTTGTTAAGAACTGAGACTTCCATGCTACTCCGAAAAGCTTCTTGTTCATCTTCTCAAACTCTTCAACACTTTTTTGTTCTCCATTGAAAGCCTTCATTACAATGTGTCCGCCGTACATTTCTTCAACATGACCATTTAAATGTCCTAGGTATACCTGCTGTTCTTTAAAGAATTTTTGAGAATTCTTTACTATTCCCATTACAAGTGCCATGGAAACTGGAATTACTAAAATAGCTACAAGAGTCATCTGCCAGCTTATGGTAAACATCATAACCAATACACCAAGTACAGTTGTAACTGAGGTAACAATTTGTCCTAAACTTTGGCTTAAGGTTTGGCTTAAGGTATCAACGTCATTAGTTACACGAGATAATACTTCACCATGATTTGTACCATCAAAATATCTTAGTGGCATACGATTAATCTTTTCTGAAATATCTTTTCTGAACTGATAACTTACCTTCATTGCTATAGAGGACATTACCCAGCCCTGAATGTAAGAAAATAATGAACTAATTACATATAAACCTACAAGTATAAGAATTATTTGTCCAATATAAGTGAAATCTATATTGCCTGTACCTTTAATTTTATCCATAATGCCATCAAACAATTTTGTAGTAGCTTTACCTAAGACCTTAGGTCCCACAACAGAAAATATAGAGCTGGCAACAGCGAATACCAATACAACAATAATAGATGTTTTATATACATTTATATAACCAAGTAGCTTTGCCATGGTGCCCTTGAAGTCACGAGCTTTTTCTCCACCCTGCATCATGGCATGAGGTCCACCCATAGGGCCTCCTCCTCTTCTTTGAGGTTTTTTGTTGTGCTCACTCATGCTAATTCCTCCTTTGAAAGCTGTGATAAAGCAATTTCCTGGTAGGTCTGGCAGTTCTTCATAAGTTCCTCATGAGTACCTATTCCAACAACCTTACCTTCATCAAGAACTACTATCTGCTCAGCATTCTTAATTGTTGATATACGCTGTGCAACTAGAAGAACAGTGCTGTACCCTGTTTCCTGCTTAAGTGCTTTTCTAAGCTTTGCATCTGTTTTAAAATCAAGGGCAGAGAAACTGTCGTCAAATATATATATCTGAGCCTTCTTCATAAGAGCACGAGCAATAGATAATCTTTGCTTCTGTCCTCCTGATACATTTGATCCACCTTGGGAAATCTCGCTGCCAAACTTCTCTGGCTTTTCACTTATGAATTCCATAGCCTGAGCTATTTCTGACGCTTTTTTTACGTCATCTTCTGTTGCATTTTCATCCGCATATTTTAAATTGGATTCAATAGTACCTTTGAATAATGAACCCTTTTGAGGTACATAACCAATTAAGTCTCTTAAATCATGTTGTGTTACTTCTCTTACATCCATTCCATCAATAAGAATCTGTCCTTGTGTTACGTCGTAAAAACGTGGAACTAAATTGATAAGAGTTGATTTACCAGCACCAGTGGAACCAATGAAGGCTGTGGTTTGACCTGGAAGTGCTTTAAAGCTTATATTCTTAAGTACATCTTCTTCAGCACCAGGATATCTGAAGGAAACATTCTTAAATTCAATTACACCTTCAACCTCTTTATCAAACTTTTTAGCAGTCTTTGGATCTACAATGCTTGGCTCTATTTCTAGAACTTCATCAATTCTTTGTGCTGCTACTGAAGCCCTTGGTATCAATATAAACATAAAGGACATCATAAGGAATGCAAATAATATCTGCATAGCATACTGCATAAATGCCATCATATCTCCAACCTGCATTTTTGAATCTGCAATTTGATGTGCCCCTACCCAAACTATAATTACTGAAACACCATTCATTATAAGCATCATTATTGGAAACATTACTGACATTACACGATTTACAAATAGGTTTGTATCAGTAAGATCCTGATTAGCCTTGTCAAATCTTTTTTCCTCAAATTTTTGAGTATTAAAAGCTCTTATTACCATCATACCTGATAGATTTTCACGAGTAACTAGATTTAATCTATCCACAAGCTTTTGAACAGCCTTGAATTTTGGAAGAGCAATTGCAAATACGCTTCCTATTAACCCTAAAAGTAGTACTACCGCTAAAGCTATAATCCAAGACATTGATGTACTCTTATTAACAGCTTTTATAACTCCTCCAATACCTAGTATAGGAGCATAAATTATCATTCTTATAGCCATAACTACCACTGTCTGAATCTGAGTTATATCATTAGTTGTTCTTGTTATTAGTGATGCAGTAGAAAATTTATCAAATTCTATATTTGAAAAGCTTTCTACCTTCTTAAATATTTGACTACGTAGGTTTTCTGCTACTCCTGCAGCTGCTCTTGAAGCTAAAAATCCTACAAGAATAGTACATACAGCACCTACTAAGGATAAGCCAAGCATTAATAAGCCTGCATGAAGAATATAGTTGCTTTGAATTTTGTCTGTGTTCATTCCTAATGCAGCGTATTCAGACTTAATTGCACTCGCTGCAGCCTGAGTAACCATACTGTCACCTAAAGTATTTGCTTGTTTATTTACCTGCTCAATATTCTTTGCTTTCTGTTCTGGCGTTCCCTTTGACATCATTGCAAACAAATCTGTCTTAGCCGGAAGCTTCATTCCATTAAAATTAATCATTCCATCCTTTGCATCTTTCTTAAGACTATCAATAAAATTTACAGCAAGGAAGGCCTTTCCCATTACAGGATTTATCTTATCTGTTTCTGCCTTATCAATATCTTTTAATACGTATATAGATGCCTTTTCTAGATTAGGATAATCCTTAAGATATTTATCGTAGTCTGAGCTTGATTTATCAATTAAGGTATAATCTTTTAAAATCGCTGTTTTATCATCTTCATTCATAAATATCGTAAGCTTATCCATTTGGCTGGATCTAACTGCTTTTGGTACTGCATTTTCAATACCCCCCTGTTGAATTCCCTTGTTTACAATGTTGGACATATAGTCTGGCAAGGAAAGATCACACATTGCTTGCACAAACAATAACAATACTGCACCAACAATCAATGCGGTAAACGGTTTTAGATGTTTTATTATTCTAAGCATCCTTTTATTCACTCCTTATTTATTTTTTGTCTATCCATAACTTTCTCCAATGTATCAAGGCCCTTATGTATAATATCAATTTCTTCTGGAGTGGCCTTGTTCATCATTGCTTGAAAGCTTTCTTCAACCACCTTATGTTTTGCCTTAGCACGTTTTCTAAAATTAGGTGCTACGCTGACATAAACTACTCTCCTGTCATCCTTACTTCTAATCCTCTCTACTAATCCCTGCTTTTCTAATCTATCAATAATTCCTGATACGGTACTATTAGAAAGGGAGAGTTTTTCACTTATATCACTTATTTTCATTTCACCATAATGCATTATAGTTCCAATAACCATTCCCTGAGGACCAGTTATATTCAGTTCCTTGAAGTGTTCTTCCATACTGAGTCTTATATGATCCATAACACGTCTCATCACTTTTAGCACTCTAATACGATTTCCTATCTCATCCATGTCCTCCTCACCTTCTTATAGAATAATTTCATCTACAAATATTTTGCGTCTAAATATTTCTCATGAATATATTTCGCATGCTAAATATATTTTACTCCTGTTGTCCTTTTCTAGTCAAGTTATTTTTTTATTTATCTTTGACATCTTATTACCTAACATTTAACCTTACATTTAGCTGCACAAGCTCCTCTGTAATATCCAATGGAAAATCCACCAATATACTAAAGTCATAATTCATGATAACCCCTACCCCTATGTAATAGTCAATGAAAAAATGAGTTCTATTACGCATATTTATAAATAAAAAATTCCCCCAAGGACACTTTATTCCAAGGAGGAATCTAATTTAATTTATTCCAGTGTTATTAATCTCTCTCAACCACCAAAGCAGTTCCTTGTCCACCACCTATACATAAGGTTGCTAGACCTTTTTTCGCATCTCTTTCTTTCATAGCATGCAGCAATGTAACTAATATTCTAGCTCCTGATGCTCCTATAGGGTGTCCTAATGCAATTGAACCACCATTTACGTTTACCTTGCTCATATCAAGCTTTAAGTACTTAGCTACTGCCAAGCTTTGTGATGCATACGCCTCATTAGCCTCAATTAAATCCAAATCTTCAGCCTTTAAATTAATTTTATCTAATGCTGCCTTTGTAGCGTAGAAGGCTCCATATCCCATTATTGCAAGATCAAGTCCAGCAGAACCGTATGAAGTAATTTTAGCCAATGGTTCTATTCCTAATTCTTAATTAATTGTTTTGACATACTGGGCAAGACTTCAAACAATTAAAGCAATAGTACTGTGTTCCAAAGGAATTAGCTTGATAAAGCGGCCAGTAGTCCCCTATCATCGCTTTTCTTTCCTCTGGAGATGCTTCTATATATTTATCTAAAAATGATAATTGCGATATAAAGGAGAATGGCTGTGATACATGCATGCATTTTAAAACCTGAGTCTTTCCTTCTTCATCTAATGCTTTAGCAGGACAGTTATTTACGCAGATATTGCAGTGAATACAAAGATCTTTGGTAATTTTCTCATCTGACTCTAGTTCTATGTCTGTAACAACAGCATTGAAGGTAACTCTTGTACCAAACTTAGGATGTATGATAAGATTATGTCTTCCAAAATTGCCGAGACCCGCTGCAAAGGCAGCATGTCTAAGAGAAACTGCTGAAGTACCACCCCTAGGAAGTGATACAGGTATAGAAACAATCTTTGCATTAAATTTACCCTCTAGATAATGACCTATTTTATAGGCATTACTCCGCATCACCTCATCCTTATCCAGCCTTCCATTCATAGCTAGAATAGGATCTGGACTTTCGCAGGTAGATAATTCTTTATATGCAATCACTATAATGGACTTTGCCTTTGGAAAAAAACTTTCAATTTTAGGTGTATTAGGACTGTCATAATCTGATACTGCTGCAAAACCTACATCATCCGCTCCTAAGCTTTTAATATATTCCCTTATCTTCTCCTTCATAGTTCCATCTCCTTACAATTTTTATATATAATAATACTGTCTTTACTTATTTCTATATTGAATATTTGTTTTTCTTATTTTAATAATAGACCAGTCTGTCCATTATGTCAATTGAAATAAAAGAAAAAGCACTCTAACAGAGTACTTTTCCCTTCATTTTCCTATAGTTTTATTTAATTGATTCTGCTATTTTTATTAAGTCATTCTTTGAAATTTCCCCTTTACCTGATAGACTATAGCTCACACCCTTTGTCTCCCAATTGATACTTCTGCCATCAGATAACGCAGCATCAACGCCATTAATCTTTACCTTTTCTACTTTACCATCTGTAGCTAATTCATACTTAGTTGAGTCGTCTGCAAATCTCTGCTGCATATAAATATACTTTCCTGTTTTATCATTAATGAAGTATAAATTAATATATTTGTTGCTTATATTCCCGTCTTTATCTTTATATAACTCTGCCCTATCAAACTTATATCCCTTAGGCAAATATGAAGGCATGTCAACATTAAAGCAAGTATATTTACTTAAGCTATTAGCATCCTTTACCACTAATACTCGCTCTTTCATCTGTGATGCAGTTACTATATTTCCATCTGCAAATCCCAAAAGTTCTTCGCCATTAGCGTCATCTCGCTTTCCGCTGTTTTTTGATAAGACTGTTACTGCTCGTCCATCTTTATCAAATAGCTTGCCTTTT
>JAUZPI010000148.1 GCA_030706015.1 Bacillota bacterium | reverse complement strand
CTTGATAGGAAACATAAACTGTTAGAGGAATTCAGCAATTGAGCCGTATGAGGGAAAACTTCATGTACGGTTCTTAGTGGAAGGTAATGGAGATAGAACTGAGTAGAGTAACTACGCCATTATTTTACCCGACCTGTAAATCATGCAGACCCAGATGGAGATTGGATAGTAGATGCATTGTTTTTGGCAGCAGATATAGGTGAAGCGATTGCACATCCATCAGCATCAGCAGTTGGTTGGATACTTCTTGATGTAGTATCATTTGCAGACCCAACTGGAATAGGTTCAGCCACGGCGCATGCAGTTAAGGCCGCACATGTTATGGAAGAAACTATACATGCAGCTCAAATTACTAAAAAAGTAATAAGAAATCCATTTGGAAGAGCTGGAGGTGCATTACATCAGGCTAAAATTGGCAATGTAATAAAACAAATTGAAGCTAAAGGATTGACTACAAAGACAGAATACGCTTTTCATAATGCTAAAGGCGTTAAAAAGGTTAGATACGCAGATGTAGTTGGACTTGATAGCAGAGGAAGAGTTGCGGAGATTCATCAAGTTGGAAGAAGTACTAAGAGATTTAGAGCGCCTGTTTCAAGAGAAAGGGCAGCAATTAGAGATATAAGAGGAGCATCAAATTATAATGGTGCAAGAATATATTATCATAGATACGATTGATAAGTATTATATTGAATTTGAGGTGTTGTAATGGGTAAGCAAATTTGTTTTTTTATGGATGAAGATATTGAAGATAAATTTATAGATTATGTATTAGAAAACGGAGAGATATTATTCGAGGGTAATAATAACAAACCAATTTCGATTAAGGAATTACCAAAGGCGTTTTCGGGTAAAGGATGGTTTAAAGTATATTTGTACAAGCCTGAATTTGGAAAACTCGTTTTAGAGAATATACCTAATATAAGAGAATATATTAACTTTATTGAATCACCAGTCATCGAATTTTCTAGAACAATTATTAGAGAAGATATAAAGGAATTATCTAGAGGGAGACTATGGGTAGATATGAAATTTTATAACAAAGAAGGTGAAAAAGTCGAGAAATCAAAAAAAGTTGATGAATGGTATAAAGATTTAAATAAGTGGATAAGGGGCAATTTACCTAAAACTGAGCTAAATATAGAAGGAGGAAAATTAGTTGAATATATGAGTCCAGCTATAAAAGAACTTATTGAGAAAGAAAAGTATAGAATATTATAATTATAGTAGCTAATAAGTAAAATAATGCATTAAGCCCAAGTTTGTCATTGTATGATATGACTTAAAACTCATAAATGTATACCGAAATGGAACAGCTTAGGTACTATCCAGAAAAGCATAAGGAATATAATGTAGATTAATTGAATCTAACAATAAAACGCCAACAGGTACTGATACTACTTATTGGCGTTTTTCAATAATAGGCGGAAGAGTTTATAATAGAAATAATATAGAGAAAAGGAAATATGATGGCAACAAAGAATAATATTTAAACGATGCAGTAGTTTTCGGTGATTATGTAAGTAAAATAAGCTACAAGTCAAATGAAAGGGTAACGCCTTGAAGGGCTTTCTCTGATACTCCGAAAAGCAAAGTTTTTAGTAAGAAAAGTTTTGTTATAAGCTCGGTGAAGTCGGCTGAGAGTACACCCTAAGGAGCGAAAGCTCTAGGAACAGCGAACCAGAGGTGGTCGAGTGTAAGATAGGCCGGGAGTCCATAAAATACCCATGGTAAGAATGTTCAAATATGAACTGACGAAATTCCTAAGGTAAGGGTCTATAATCGGAATAGATAGAAATTTCTATCCTACCTAAGTTGTAAGGTTTGTGAGAATGAGTAAAAATCTCTGATATGAAAATCCTTATACTGTTACAGGCAGTATGTGCTATTTTAATAAATAGCTAGCAAACAGGCTCACAGGAATTACCTAAAGGTATATGTAAGGATAAAACCATTGGAACGTGGTAAGCTGATAACAGGGAGAACTTATTTTCTATGAAATGGTGATAAGGGAAGGTAAAAGCTATAACTTATCTTTATATCAGTGAAAGTAGTGGCATAGTACTGTTGAAGCTGGCGAAAGTCAGTGGAGGGATTGCCACAAGTCAATAAAGTAAGAAATTTTATATTATACAATCCATTAGGTTCGAGTAAGACTAAGAGAAGCTAAAGGATGATATACTCGCTGAAACGTTATATGGAGTTTTAACATTGAAAGGTGATAATATATGAAAAAGCAAAAAAACATAATACCATACGAATTTTCAGGATGGTTTACTTTGTTTTTATCAGAAGACTGGATGGTCGAGCAAGAAGAAGATTTATTAAACGTCTATTCCAAGGTTAATCCTAAAGGAGTTTTGCAGTTTTCATTTTATAAGAAAAGTAAGAATAATCAATGTAAAAATGATGAACTAGCATTACAACATTTAAATAATTTTATATCACAGTTTAATATAATTATAGATGAAACTGTTTAGAGCGGTTAAATTGATATAGCATTATAAATGTTTAATACTTTGGTTGTTGCAATAAGAATTTGGATTTTTAGTGATATGACATCTGAAAAAAGTAAATTTAAGAAATATAATTTGAAAATTAGGGTATAGAAATGAAGGGATTTAAGTGGCAAAAAAGAAGGCAAATGTTAGAGTAGGGGATATTTTTGCAATAAGAATAGGCAAAAATATGTATAGCTACGGGCAAGTCGTAGCTCAAGGAACAACTAGTGACAGCATGATAATATACGATATAATATCTGATGAGCATCCCTCTGTTGAAGAAATAATAGGCAGGCAAATTGTATTTTTTATTAATACGGTTGATGTAGAAATAGAAGATGGTAAATGGGTGATAGTAGGCAATGCTCAAATTCCAAAGCATTTAGTATTTCCACAATATATTACGGAAACGTTAGAAGGGTATAAGGTGTTATCACATAAAGGCGAAGTTTTGGGAATAGCCAATGAATATCAGATTAAAGAATTAAAGCCAGTAACCTCATATTCGCCTATAATTCTTGAGGATGCTGTTAAAGCAAAATATGGGTATGAAGATTGGTACGCAGAACTAGATAATATAGTATATAAGTTATAATATTCTTATGTTTGTTGAACTAAAATGATTTTAAAAAAACGAAAATATCTCATAGTGTATGTTTAATTTGTGAGATTTTATAGTATACAGGTTATATAATACGTGAAATTTAGTATTATACATTAAAAAAGAGAAGAAATTGGTAAGGTGTATCTATAAGGGCTGTGTTGCGGTATGAATAAATTAGAGATTAGAGAAGTTATAGGAAGTTGTATAGAAAATAGTCAACAAATTCAAATTATGAGAAAGAAAAAAATGATGAGGAACTGGTGAAATTGTTAATCAAAAATAGAGCTCAATAAGTAAAGTACTTGTTGGGCTTATTTCTTTGCAAATTTTTAATTTTAAATCTTTATAAAGAGAATAATAAAAGTAGTTGACAAACAATGGAATAATTAATATAATGTTATTAACAGTATGTTATTAACAAATAATAAATTATGTTGTTCTAGAGAAGGTGATGGAATTATGCTGGGGACTTCAAAAGAATATTATCTTTACAGAGTAGTTACAAGGCTTATTAGGGACGAGAGACTAAAAAATGTAGATGGTAAGATTATACCTTTTCATAGATGTGCTTATAGAGATGGAAAAGAGATTGCTCAGTTTGGCTATAATTTTTCATTTACACTAAAAGCATATAATTCTCTAAATACTAGCACCAACGGCATTACATTTTGGACTGAGGAAGACAATGAATTTATTAGCCTTGTCATTCATATCGGAAAACAAAAAACTTATAAGTTTGATAAAGATGAAACAAATAAAATTGTTAACAAGATTGTTGAAATGATAATAGGGGAAAGTATTGAAAATTTTATTGGGGAGATGGTTGTATGATTAATAAAGAAATCTATAATAAAATTAATTGGAAGGACAGCAGAAACCTGACTATGCTTACGGACTTTTATGAATTAACTATGATGAACGGATATATGCAAAGCCGATTAGGAAATTTAACTGCATATTTTGATATGTTTTTTAGAAAGGTTCCTGACGAGGGCGGCTTTGCCATAATGGCAGGAGTTGAACAGATAATTCAATATATAAATAATATAAGCTTTGAGGAGGAAGATATAAATTATCTTAGATCAAAAGGTGTTTTTCCAGAAGAGTTCCTAGATTATTTAAGGAACTTCAAGTTTACTGGCGATATATGGGCTATTCCTGAAGGCACACCTATTTTTCCAAACGAGCCTATAGTAACAGTCAAAGCACCAGTTATGGAGGTACAATTTATCGAAACTATGATACTTTTGACAATTAATCACCAAAGTTTAATTGCTACAAAGGCAAATAGGATAGTAAGGGCAGCTGATGGAAGACCAGTTATGGAATTTGGAAGCAGAAGAGCTCAGGGCTATGATGGTGCTGTATATGGAGCTAGGGCTGCTTATGTTGGCGGCTGCAATTCAACAGCCTGCACTATTGCCGAGGAAATGTTCGGTATACCTGCAGTAGGCACCATGGCTCACAGCTGGGTTCAATTATTCCCTTCTGAATATGAGGCTTTTAAGGCTTGGACAAATACTAATCCGGATAATTGTATCCTGCTTGTAGATACCTATAATGTGCTAAAATCCGGCATACCAAATGCCATAAAGGTTTTTGACGAAATATTGAGACCCTTAGGAAAAAGACCAAAGGGCATTAGAATAGACAGTGGAGATATCACCTACCTAAGTAATAAATGTAGAGAGATGCTTGATAAGGCAGGCTATGAAGAGTGTAAGATTACGGTTTCTAGTTCGTTAGATGAATACATCATAAGAGATGTTATAACCCAAGGAGCTAAGGTGGATTCTTTTGGTGTAGGAGAACGTCTTATAACCTCAAAATCTGAAAGCGTATTTGGAGGAGTTTATAAGCTGTCTGCTATTGAATTAGAAGGAAATATAATACCTAAAATAAAGATTAGCGAAAATGAAACGAAGACAACAAATCCAGGATTTAAAATTACCTATAGATTATTTGACAAGGCGACTAATAAGGCTATAGCAGATGTTATAACTCTTAAGGATGAAACAATAGATGAAACACAAGTATATGAAATATTTGACCCAGTGTACACCTGGAAGAGAAAAAAGATAAGAAACTTTTATGTTAGAAAATTGCAGGTACCTATTTTTGAAAAGGGAGAGTGTGTTTATAAAACTCCTACTCTTCAAGAAATTCAAGACTACTGCAAAGAACAATTAGAAACTCTATGGCCAGAGCTTATGAGATTTGAAAACCCGCATAAATATTATGTAGACTTATCCACTGAACTTTGGAATTTAAAAAATAAACTATTAAATGAACTCAGTTTTGAAGATTAATAAAGCAGCCTGTATCAGTTTTGATGCAGGCTGTTTAAGTTTAAGATAAACTTAAGTAGTAAATATTTCAGATTTTCGATAAAATAGGGAACCAGATAGGGTATAAACACGTCTTATATAGGAAAATGACAGAAGGGAGATGTAATATGTATCTGAATGAAATTAATGAATCAGAAGAGCAGAGCTTTTGCCTAAAGAAGACAATTGAAAAAGCTAAGGCTGGAGATGAAGAAGCCTTTATTAGTCTTATTGAAAACTACAAACTGGATTTGTACAGAATGGGTAAGTCTATACTAGACAGCGATGAGGATGTAGGTGATGCAATGCAGGAGACGGTACTTAAAGCATTTAGAAATATTAAAAAATTAGAGAAAGCAGAAAGCTTTAAATCCTGGCTTATTAAAGTTATGGTGAATGAGTGTAATAATATTTTAAGGCAGAAAAAGAAATTTATTACCTTTGATAAATTATTTAAGGAAGAAGAATACACAGATAATTATAATTTGGACAAGCATCCAGTGCTTCAGGCAATTAGGAAATTGGATGAGGAGTTTAGAAAGGTAGTAATGCTGTACTATTATGAGGATTTTTGTGTTAAGGATATTTCAGAAACGCTGGAGATTTCGGAGGGTACGGTAAAATCTAGGCTCTCTAGGGCAAGAAAGAAATTATTTGTTTTATTAAAAGGAGGGGAATTCTAATGGAGGATAAATTATATGACAAATATATTGAAAAGCATATAGCTGCAGAGGAGGAAATTGAACTGCCAAAGAGTATAGATATAAAACTAAATAAGGCTTATGATATTTTGAGGCAAAAGCCAGAAGAAATAAAATATAAGAAATCAGGGAAAAGAAAAATGTTTGCTGTGGCAGCCTCTTTAGTGTTAATTATGTTTATAGGGCTTAGTATAAACCCAGCTTTAGCGGAGAGTATACCTGTTTTAAATCAGTTGTCAAATTCCTTAAAAAAGATATATTGGTTTAATGATAATTATATT
>JAUZPI010000147.1 GCA_030706015.1 Bacillota bacterium | reverse complement strand
GAGAGAACGAGAAACGCATGGGAAATGCACGATTCCATTAGGCACTCACATAAAAAATAATCTGCAAACCCTTTAAAAAAGGATTTGCAGATATGGTCGGTAATAAATGGGCTGGCATCAAATTGAACTTAGGTGGTCACATAATTAAATCATAATAAACCGAACAACGGCTTAAAGATAAGTAAAGAATTGTAACTTATCTTTTAGGACAACCAAATATTGCTTATGAAATACCTAACTGCACATAATTCTTGTCATTAATTGTTAATACTGAATTTCTTTCAATTAATTGTGTGGTTAAATATATTCGTTGAGGTTCAGAAGTCCTATTATTTATCCTCCAAAGCAACTGATTAAGTGACTTGTATGCAAATTCCTGCTTACTTATATTTATAGTAGTCAATGGAGGGATGCAATTCTTGCTAAGTTCAGTATTATCAAAACTTATAAGGGATATCTGTTCAGGTACTGAAATTCCTTGTATTTTAAGCTTTTGTAAAATATTCCATGCTGCCATATCGCAATGACATAAAAAAGCTGTTGGGAGTGTATTAGGTAGTGAATAATCTAAAATGTATGCTCCATTTGTATCATTATTAATAATGTTCCATTCTTCATTATACTCTAGACCTTTTTGTCTAATAGCCTTCAAGTATCCATAAAATCTGTCTAAGACACTTGAAGTGTAATTAGGATCCCCTACAAAACCAATATTTTTGTGACCATTTTCGATTAAATATGTTGTGGCTAAATAACTTGCATAGAAGTTATCTGTTATAACACAATCAGTTTTTATATAATAATTGTAAAAATCAATTGCAATAACTGGAATGTTCAGTTTAACAATGGAATCCATATATTGGCTGGTAAATTCACCAGCTAGAAATATTCCATCTAAGTTATTCTTTCGAAAAGAAAAAGGAAGAACAAGGTTGTCTTCATCAAGTGAGTTTATTATATATAAATTCAAATCAATGTTTTTTTTGACACACTCTTTATTTAAGTAATAATAGATTTGACTATAAAAGTTATCGTTCTCCAAAAAGAAACGCTTCGAGATCAAAAAAGCCAGTTGTTTTTCTTCGTTCATCAGTTTAAGACTTTCTTTTTTAGAATAACCTAGTTTTTTAGAAACCTCCCAAATATGTTTCTTTAAATCGTTACTCACGCCAGGCTGATTGTTGAGTGCTTTTGAAACGGTGACTTTTGTAATTCCAAGATAATCAGCAATAGTCTGCATTGTTACCTTTTTTTTATTCATTAACAATTCCCTCCCAACCGAATACTTTCATTTATTGTTTTTGCCCATTTTATTTTAGAGGTTTAATCAATATAAACCCTATATTAAGTACTTTTTAGTGTGACATAAATAGGACGTTCTATAAGAATATATTTTGATAAAAGCTTCTTATTTAATTTACGTTGTACCAAGTAAAGTTACATATAATGATAGACCAACCTTTTTAAAGTTAAAAATAATAAGAATAACATAAGTGCAGTTGGTACAAGTCTTGAAAAAAACTGATTTTTTGTGTCCAAAACATTGAAGTAGATTCATGCGATTCTAATATTTCCGATTATTTAAAATATTAATATAAAATAAAGTTTCAGTCAAAATTTTTTGAGTTACTTTCTTTACTTTTGAGATAATTGTAACTTTATTTTTGATAATTCAGACTTGTATAAAAAAGTTTTCTGAATTAAAATAAAATTAATAACAAGATAAGGAGGTTGAGGGGTGATGATGGGACTCGTTAATCAAAGAGAGCGTTATGAAAGCGGTAAAAAAATATATGAAAGTGCGAAACTAAAGTTTAATGGAGTAGAAGGTTTTGATGTTTACAATCCTTCCATACCTTTTAATTGGAACGGGAAAGCATTTATATTTGGGAGAGTTGAAAAACGTGATGAATGGGCAAGGTCTTGGGTAAGGCTATTTGAGAATACTGGAAAAGATGAATGGACTCTGGTTCCTGATTCAATGATTTATCAACTTGAAGATCCTTTTGTCAGTCAAATTGGAGAAAGCTTAGTACTCGGTGGTACACATGTGCGATATAGCCAAGGTGCTATTGATACTTTTTATGGCTATTTCTATAAAGGGACTGATATACATAACCTATATTACTTTACGACTGGTCCTGACTATATGAAGGATATTCGTCTAGTTGAAATGGCTGATGGACGAATTGGTGTCTTTTCCCGTCCGAGAAATGAAGATGTTCAAAAAAAATATGGTAGTGAATCTATTATTGGATTTGCAATAATTGATAGTCTAGAAGAATTAACATCTAAAGTTATTGAAAGCGCTTCATTCATACCTGGGCTTTTTGATACTGACGAATGGGGTGGCTGTAACCAAGCTTATTTACTTGACAGTGGCCTAATCGGAGTTATAGGACACAAATCCTATAAAAACTTTGGTCCTGATGGCCAGGAAATTTTATCATATATGAATATTTCATTTATATTTGATCCTAACGAACATCAGGCTAAGGACATGAAAATTATTGGAACACGGTCGAGCTATCCGCCTGGTCCTGCTAAAAGACCAGAGCTTATAGACTGCGCATTTACCTCGGGAATAGTCTTGCGTCCTGATGGAAAGGTAGATTTATATAGCGGTATAGGTGACTGTGAGGTTGGGAGAATAGTAATTGATTATCCCTTCAAAGGTTACGGAGAAATTGTTAAGTTATAGGTATCTGTGGATAAGAGCTGAAAAGGGGGGGTGATTATCGAACGATAAATTTTGAAGTGCCTTGGGAATGTCAGGCGTAAGAAGGTAAGGTAACGTAACGTAATTCCAATAAACAATAATTTAATTGGAGGAAAAGCTAATGAAAAAAAGGGCAGTGTCGCTTAGTATAACACTAGTCTTAGTGCTTGCAATGTTACTAACAGCATGTTCATCCGGAACCTCTAGTAAACCAACCTCAACACCTTCTGATAAAACATCAAAAAGTACGAAATCGATTGCTGAACAAAGAAAGCAACTTAAAGGAACCTTGAATATTTGGATGCGTAAAGGAGAAGGAGAAGGTGGTAAACCTGGTGATCCTTTCTATGATTATATTCATAGTCAGTTTCCAAATTTAGTGCTCAATATTTCACCAGATAAAGACTGGAAAGATATCACAAAAGGGTTAGCTAGTGGCGATCTGCCAGATATATTTTTCTGGGAAGGACCTGTCCCTTCAATATTAAAAACTATTACTAAAGATGGCTATGCTGAACCTCTTGACAGCTACTTGGATAAAGATCCAAAACTCAAAAATAGCTTTATTCCTTCTCTACTTGAATCACATAAAGTAGATGGTGCTACATATGGGATTCCGTTTGATGTAATGCCTGTAGCAGTAGTAGCAAATTTGGATTTATTCGATCAGGCTAATGTTCCATATCCAACGAACGACTGGACTATTAGCGATTTTAATAACGATGCTAAAGCACTAACCAATAAAAGTGACCCTCAAAATATGAGAACGGGATTGGCAAGAAATATAGATGTTGAGGATTACCCGCGTATGCTCAACTTTTACCTTCAAGGATATGGGGTAAACGGTTACAAAGAGGTTAATGGTAAAAAAGTTTCTAATCTTGCTGAGGATCCGAAAGCAATAACTGCTATTCAAAATTATCTGCAGACATATGGAAATAATTATGCAACGACTCTTTCAGATGCTCAGAAAAAGGCTATGGGTCTTGATACTTCTATTTGGGATGTTGATTGGGAAAAGGGCATTGCCGGCATGTTTGTTGCTAGCTCTTGGGCAGTTCCTTATGACCAAACCGCTAAAAGTTATCCATTTAAAGTAGGGGTATATAATGTTCCTAAAGGACCAAATGGCAGAAATACCCTTGTGGATGAAATTGGTTACTCTATCTATAAAGGCAGTAAAAATAAAGATCTTGCATGGCAATTTTTGAAATTCATGACAAGCCAGGAATTCCGAGATAATGCTTATACGACTGATCCGGACACAGGTGGAAAGGTATATCCGTTCAAATATGATGTAAACAGATACGCCTTTAGTACTCAATATGGGAAAGAAATTTTTGGATATGGTATTCCGCCTTTCACTACACAGTATAAATTAAATGATGAATTTAAAACATTGTACGATGGGTTTAATGAAGCGGCGAAAAATACAAATAATTCCTATGTAACACCTGATTTGTTAAAGCTGACTCAAGATGTTAATAGTGGTAAGAAGCAATTGGTGGATGCCTTGAAAGAATACGATAATAAAGTTAATGCTAGTCATGTATTAGATAATCCGCCAAGTTGGTAATATTTTGAACTAATACTCTATTTGAGGGACTTACTATGACTCTATTAGTAAGTCCCTTGTAAGATTTTTTCTTCCGTGAAATAGAATTGTTGACAGAGGGTGATTCGGGTAATGGCTAAGGTATCCATAAGAAATTTATACAAAATATACCCCAATGCAAAAGATGTTGCTCCAGCAGTGAGTGATTTTAACCTAGAGATTGACGATTCAGAGTTTATCGTGTTTGTTGGACCATCAGGGTGTGGCAAAACGACAACTCTTAGAATGATTGCAGGTCTTGAGAGTATAACAAAAGGACAAATATACATTGATAATCAAATCGTTAATGATCTTCCCCCAAAAAAAAGAAATATAGCCATGGTCTTTCAGAATTATGCGCTTTATCCCAATCTTACTTTGTTTGAAAATATGGCCTTTAGTCTCAGACTGAAAAAAATGGAGAAGTTTAGAATAAACGAAACAATCAAAACCAAATCTAGAAAACTCCAAATTGATCATCTCTTAGAAAGGCTGCCAGGAAACGTATCGGGTGGTCAAAGGCAAAGGGTAGCCCTTGGAAGGGCAATTGTAAGAGACCCTAAAATATTTCTTATGGACGAACCATTGTCTAACTTGGATGCAAAAATGCGCGTAAGCATGAGATTAGAAATAATAAAATTACAACGAGAATTAAAGGTAACGACTATTTATGTTACTCATGATCAGGTAGAAGCGATGACAATGGGAGATAGAATCGTTGTTATGAACGACGGGGTTATTCAACAGGTAGATACACCTGAGAATATATATAATTATCCTGCTAATCGCTTTGTTGCAGGATTCATTGGATCGCCAGCAATGAACTTTTTTAAAGGTGAAATTATTCAAACAGAAAAAGGTTTTGTGTTTTCTCACACTAGATTTAATCTTGATGTTCAGAATGAAAAGATAGAACAGGTAGAAAAATATTCGGGAAGGGTTATATATGGAGGGATAAGACCTGAGTATATGTCACTCAAGATAGATAATGACGAAAAACTTGATGGGAAAAGCTTTAGAGGTACAGTTGAAGTTGCGGAGCTCGTTGGGGCGGATCGATATGTTTATGTAAAAGTTGGAACAGAAGAAATCGTTGTGAGAGTTGCTGCAAAGGAAAGATTTGAAAATGGTAAGCCTGTTATAGTCTCAGTAGAGATGGATTACTTTTTATTTTTTGATTACAGTACAGGAACAAGAATTGGATGATTAGTGTTCAAATTTAGTTGAGGAAGGTGGAATTGTGCTGTTAACCAAGAATTCAGTTAAAGGTTTTCATACGTTTTTAATATTTATACTCCCTCTTTTACTCTTACCACTCTTTAACACCAAAGCATATGCAGATAGTGGAACTGTTCAAGGCTATGCTGAAATTCTTAAAGGTTGGCAGGATTCCAATATACAAAATGGTAGCAATTTTAATTTGGAAATTCCAACTGCGGATTTTATAACTAAATCTAGCAGTGCAAATATAAAAATTGGTTCGGTAGATGGGAAATCAAACGTTTTAAAATGGAATAATAGCGACGGGAACATAACCTATTCTTTTAATGCTCCGACTGCAGGCTTATACAACATCTCCGTTGAGTACTATATTACAGATCGTATTCTGGAGCCGGTGGAAAGAGGCGTGCTTATTAATGGAAAGCTCCCCTTTTTGGAGGCGAACAATTTCCTCTTTGAACGAACGTATAAAGAAAGTCAATATCCGTTTCAAAAGGATTCAGAGGGTAATGATATTCGCCCAAAGCTAAATGAGATTAAAAATTGGTCAATGTTGTCTTTAACGGATCGAAATAGCAGATATAAGGAGCCCTTTAAGTTTTACCTTAAAAAAGGCGAAAATAAAATTGAGCTAACAGGTTTGAATGGTGAAATTGCCATAAGTAAGATCATCATTAAATCTCCAGAAGAGATTGTAAACTATGAAACATATAAAAAAAACGTGCCCAAGAATATAAATAACTTTAAATTTTATCATGAGCTTGAGGCTGAAGACTCATTTTCTCAGTCAGGATCGAACATACAACTTTTAAATATCGCACAACCTGGTGTTACACCTGAAGTTATAGGAAAAAAGATATTTAATACAATGGGGGGCACATCTTGGACGAGTCCTCATGATTGGATTGAATGGAAATTTAAAGTGCCTCAGGATGGTATTTACAATGTAGCATTAAAATATCAACAAAACTTTAATTC
>JAUZPI010000146.1 GCA_030706015.1 Bacillota bacterium | reverse complement strand
ACCTCTCTTAAATTATTGGTTAATTTTCTACACTTCGAGTATTGTCAATTAACTCTTTAACAAAAACACTCATTTTCCCAAGTTCCCTATTATCCCATGCATAATAGGGAATAGCGTTCCATTCTTTTTCGTCATTTTTGACCTTTAGCCTTACAATCCCCCTAAGTAAGTCTGGAGACCATTCGCTATAAAACTGGGTATCTCTTCCTATTAAAATATCGTCAATACCGTGAGGATTATCTACTTCTTCAAATGCGTAAACCACAGGTCCTCTTTGCAATGCTATTTTACCTTGATCTTCTTTCACTCGTGGATCCATATGTACCTTTTTTACCTTCATTACAAAAATTATCTTTAAAGTTTCTTCCCCGTTTATTTCTATATCCATACAAACATATTCCTTTTTCAACCCAATAGGTGAGTTTATATTTCCACTATATTGGTAGGAGTACTCTTCACACCAGTCTGGTATTCTAAAGCATATTGTTGCATTTACCTTTTTGTCAGCCTTAAGTTTAACCTCAACTTCTCCATCCCATGGGAAGTTATTTTGTTGGATAATATTAAGGTTTACTCCATTGATATTGATACTACCCGTCGAGCTAATATATTGATTAATATATATCTTTTCATTTTTCTGAGCGTATATATATTCTGAAACACAAGGTAAAAATCTTGATAAATTTGTTGGGCAACAGGATGTTTTAAACCACTCCTGTCTTCTTTTATGTCCCCCTTCTTCAAAAGGCTTCCCATCTGATTCCAATGGGTTTACATAGAAGAAACGATCGCCGCTTAAGGATACTCCAGATAAAACACCATTATATATTTCCCTCTCGATGATGTGGGCGTATTTCCCATCCTCATAAAGCAAATTCATTCGATGATTAAAAAATACCATCCCAATTGCTGCACAAGTTTCTGCATAGGCTGATACATTAGGTAGATCAAAATCCTCCGTAAATCCCTCATTTTCTATACTTGAGCCAATACCACCAGTAATATACATATTACTATACACAATATTTTCCCATATCTTCGTTAAAGCATTCATATACTCTTTTTTATTAAAATATTTAGCAACATCAGCCATTCCCGTATACATATACATAGCCCTTACTGCATGACCGGATACAAAGGATTGTTCTTCAACAGGAAGATGATCCTGATGATACTCTCGTTTGTAAAATAGTTGATCTTTATCTAAATATGGGCGTCCTTCGCTTACATAGTGGTCTTTGCCCCTTTCTGATAAAAGCCACAGAGCAAAGTCAAGATATCTCCTATCCTGTGTTAGCTCGTATAGCTTTACTAGAGCTAGTTCTACCTCTTGGTGCCCTGGTACCCAATCTCTTTTATCAGGACCAAATATCTTCATCCAATGGTCAACCATTTTTTTAGATACTTTTAAAAGCTTATCTTTTCCAGTTGCAGAATAATAGGCTATTGCAGCTTCAATTAAATGTCCCCCGCAATACATTTCATGTCGATCCATATCAGTCCATCTTTGACCTTTATTCTCGGGATCAATCGTATAAAAGGTCATAAGATACCCATCGAACCATTGGGCTTCTTCAATTGCATCAATTATTGTATCTATCTTTTTTTCAAGCGCTTCATCCTTATATTGCATAAGAGAATAGGCTGCACCCTCAATTGCTTTATAAACATCAGAGTCATCATAGAAACGACCTTCAAACTCTAACTCCTTAGGCAGCGGCTTATCTATTCCCATTTTTAAATACTTTCCTGATTTTATAAAATTATTTACCCTATTTGTCTCAATACAGCGATTCACCACAGTATGAACGGTGACTCTGTGATGAGTTTCGAGAACAGAATTCCAGAATAATGAATCAATCTTTACATCTGTAAAAGGGATTGCCCTACATACATTTTCGGTACTTTGAACAGTCTTTGTCATACGATATGCCCCCTTTTTTGCTCTACTTATTCTATCCACGGGAACAGAGATATTCTTAACTTTGCACATCCATATGGTATTAACTCTACCGTTTCTTCTTCTCCTACACATGCAACTGGGGATAAAGGAAGATCACCTGCCGAGTTATCTTCCAGTCCCCATGATGCAGCAGAAAATGCCTTTGCAAAAATTCGCACTGGAGGATGGTTATAACTAAATGCCTGCTTAGTTGTAATTCCTTTTTCTTCTATATTCATTTCTTTATTTATTTCAAGTGCATAATTCCATGGAGATTCTGGATATATCTCATAATAAGGATAATCACTAATTCCTCTGCTAAGCTTTTTCCAGTTTTCTTTAATATTTAGTCCAAACACCAGGGGTCCCCGTTCTACAGTTACACCGTTGTTATACCATCCCTTTTTAATAAAAACTGGCATTTCAAATATTATAGACACTTTATCATTATCATTAAATACTCTAGCTAATACTGCCCAGCCATTATGATCCTCTATATCTACTGGTTCATCATTTACGAATATACTGTACTTATTACACCATCCAGGAATCCTCAAATTAAATTTAAAGTCCTCAGACCCATTTAGTTCAAACGCAAAATTCACTTCTCCATTAAATGGATATTCAGTCTTAGATACAATCTTTATGTTTTTACCCTTTAACTCTACATTAGCCTCCAAAGGCATATAGACTGCAGCATGTATACTATTTTTACCAACCATAAAGGCATTCTTTGTAAACTTTGGCCAGCCTTGATGCATATTAGCTAAACAGCATCCAAAGTTAGGCTCAAAACCAAATAAATTCGAGTCATCTTCATTGTTATACCAATTCCGTTTAGCATGGGAAACAATGACCTGATTGGCTTGCTGATCATATTGATGTGATTTGAAATCTTCACTTATCGTAGCAGGCAGGGCATTATACGCTACCCTTTCAATTAAATCCCCAAAAATCGAGTCTCCTGTTGCTTCTAACAAAAGTTGAAGTGAAAACATATATTCAACAACAGAACATAGCTCCGTTCCCTGAGTGGGATTTGTTCCATTTAAATGCTCATCCCCTGCAAATACACCTGCCACTTGACCGTGATATTTAGATAATGATTGAATTCCATCATAAACAGACTCAAGATAGGTTTCTTCACCTGTTTCCCTATATTTCATAAGAGGCTGTTTTATACCCATGGTCACATTCACGATATGAGTATAATGATACTGCATGACGCTATATAAGGATGTTCGGGTTGTGTTTCCCCAAATCTTATCCCATTTATAATAAAAATCTGTTTTTTTGGTAAATGGGAAATTTTCAAACATATCTCCCCAGACTAAGGTTTGATCATTAACTTTCTTCAATAACTGCAGTAAAAATTCATCGTTTGTTTTTTCATATAACCATAGTATCGAATAAGCTAAGTCTCCCCCTCTGGCCTCAGCCCAGCCATTCATCTTATACTCATTTAGCTTTTCTAAGGAAAACTTAAAGTATTTCGTCATAAAGGGTATTACCCTTGGGTCCTTTGTAGACTCATAATAAGAAACAAACACCTTAAGCATGACAAATTTGGGCCAAAATAATGTTTCATCAAAGTCAGTCTTTCTATACGATGGTCCAAAATCTCCGTTATCTTTTTGGCTATTTAAGCTCCATTCTATCCATTTCTTCGACTTTTCGATGCCTTCTTCGTCTTTCAAAAGAAATGATAGGGGGACTAGTCCATCTAACCAATAGGGTGGTCTCTCCCAACTATTATCAGTTCCACCAATCCAATCCGAATAAGAACCTACAGAACCCCAATATTTATCTAAGTCCTTAGTTATACCGTCCATCTGAAGCTGAAGCTGATCAAGGATCCATCCCTTTGGTCTTATTGAGGAGTATTCTAAAGTCTTAAGTTTATTTTCTGAAATACTATTCATGTTTGTTATACTCCCTTTCTATACGCCCTTACTTCCCGTTTTAGCAATTGATCCCATAAAATGCTTTTGGAAGATCACAAATAATAATATTAATGGCAAAGTCGATACGATTGCAGTAGCCATTTGTACGGAAGGGGTTGAAGTATATCTTCCTCCCATCATGACTGTCATCCCTTGAGAGATTAAATACATTGGCATTTTACTAATCAAAATCTTCGGCCATAAATAAGATCCCCATGAACCCATAAATATCAAGATTCCTGCAGCAAGCATTGGCGCTTTAGAAAGCGGCAGTACCATATTAAAGAAAACACCTACACGACTCATACCGTCTAAAATAGCTGCTTCTTCAACCTCCTTAGGGAAGGATAAGAAAAATTGCCGCATCATAAACGTGAAATATGGAGAAAAAATGAAGGGTATAATCAGACCCGTAAAACTATTCGTCCATCCAAAGAAATTTGCAATCATAATATATTTTGGAATAAGGGTAATCTGGCCTGGTATCATCATTACTCCAAGAATAAGGGCAAACCACATCTTTTTACCTGGAAATTCTACTCTTGCCATTGCATACCCCCCTAAAGCTGAAACTAGAAGAGTTAATAGAGTAGTAACAATAGAAACAAAAGCCGTATTTAAAAGCCAAGTAGGTAATTGGACTGATTCTTCATCACTAAATCCAAAAAAAACCTTTTTATACGCATATAAGCTTAAATCTTTTATGCTCCAGCCCGATGAATAGACATCAAATCCCTTTCGAAGAGATGCTATGACAGAGAAGATGAAAGGATATAACGTTATGACCGCAAAGATGATTGCAATCAAGGTAAAAATAACCGTTACAGCTTGATATATTGTCTTAGATCTTTTATGAGGGTTAGTGTATGGCTTTATGGATTTTTTAGTTATTTGCACTCCCTTTTTTAAATGGCGCTCTTTTATCTCTACATTATTTAAGTCCATATTTTTCACCTGCCTTTATTAATAAGTCTGATCTTTAAATATTTTCCTTTGAATAAATGTAAATGCCATTATAAGGATAAGAAGTAAGAATGAAATGGCTGAGGCCCGTCCCATTTTACTTTGTGTCCACCCTACATAGTAAACATAGTAAACAACTGTCCAGAGTGATCCATCAGCTCCTCCCGTAGTTGGAGCATCTCCGTAGTCAGATAGCATCTGAGCAATATCATATACCTGCAGGGCTCCAATGAAACCAGTTGCCATTAGGAAAAAGGTTTTATTATTTAGAAGAGGAAATGTTATATGTAAAAATTGGTTTATTCTGGAGGCTCCGTCTAAAGATGCTGCTTCATACACATCATTTGATATCTCTTGAAGTCCCGCTAGATAAATTAACATACAATAACCTGCACCGGACCAAACAGACATTATGATTGCTAACGGCATGGTAAACCTTGGATCTGCACGCCAATGAACGGAAGGTATACCGAGATAAGATAAAAATTCTGTTACTGGGGTTGCGGGTCTGAACATACCATCAAAAATGATGACAAGTGCGGCGGTTGCTGTAACAGTTGGTATATAATAAGCGATTCTAAAAAGGTTTTTTCCTTTTGAATTGTGAGCGATCAAAGCAAGTAGAAGTCCGACAAAAGTAGTGAAAATTACAGCACCCAATGCATAATACATTGTTTGGAATACAGATTTTTGAAAAATAGGATTCTTCAATGCCATTATGTAGTTATTTAAACCTACAAATTGGATTTTACCGTTAAATGGATGCAAAATATCATGACGAAGCATATCATAATTTGTAAATGAAATTATAAAGGCAACTAATATTGGTAATATAGTCCAAAAAATTAGATAGATAATCGATGGAGTCATAAATAAGTACCCTATCGTGTAATCTGAACGTTCTAATTTCGTGAGTTTTCGTTTTCTCGTTTTTACCATGTATACTTCACCTTCCTTCAAGCCATTGCTTACTTTATAAATCTATAAAGGAGACTAAAAATTAGCCTCCTTTATAAATTTAGCACTAAAAAAATTATTTAAATTTATTTTAACTTAGCATCAGGATTATCAAGCTTTACATCATTTTCTTGAAGCTGCGTATTCAATGACTTTTGACCATCTTCAAGCTTCGCGATAACTGCCTTACGAACTGCATCCTGGTCGAATGGACCTGGTTTGGCAGCTTCTGTATAAGCTACTGTTAATGCATCCTGTACTGGTGTATACATATCAACGCCACCTACATGGTAATCAGATGAGGTAATAACACCATTATTTGCTGTCCATACAAAAGCATCACGTTGTTCAGGTTTGTCAAACCATGATGTAGCATATTGTTTAGCCCATTCCTTACGAGCAGGGATTCCTAGTCCACCAGCTTCTGGTCCGCGAGCACCCATCCATGCATCTGTTGTAGTCATATACTTTATAAACTCAGCTGCTGTCTGCGCTTTCCATCCCGTTAAGTTTTTGTTCATTACAACCCCTTGATTGTACATCTCAGCATGAGCTTTCCCATCATCACCTAGAGGAACAACTAATGAACCATAATCAACCTTTACTGGTACTTTGGCTTGCCCTATACCTTTATCCTGACGATAGAATGTTGTCGGGGTCCAGTCTCCAGTTGGATAGAGGCCCACATTAGCTGCTGAACTAAATGCAACCGTAACTTTTCCAGGAAGTACATCCGCTGCTGCTGTAACCCATCCCTTATCTGCATAGTCGGCAATTTTCATAATTGCATCAACATATGCTTTCTGAGCTATGTTGTTTGTTTTACTT
>JAUZPI010000145.1 GCA_030706015.1 Bacillota bacterium | reverse complement strand
TAAAATTAATTTATTAAAATACACTATATATTGTGATTTATAATATATAAACATACAATATATAGTGTATAAATTCTTTTAAAACTGTGATTTTATTTGGTTGTTAATTTAATTTGTTATACTAAAATTGCTATTTTATTGGGTTGATTTGTTATTACTAATCAAATATCATAATATTTAATTTTATATTTTGTGTAGATGTTGCAGTTTCTTCAAAGTATACCTTTATTTGACTAGTAGATATTCTAGTAAATACAAGTGGTGTTAAATCATTTGCATACATTTGATTACCTAAATTTTCAATTGTGACATTATATATAGCATTAGTTGATACTACTGGATGATTTATAATTATTTCTACACTACCACCACTATTAGCACTAGCACTACCAGAAACTATATCCCCTGTAACAGCTAAACTACTATACAACACTCCCACATCGGGAATAGTCGCACTTCCCTTATATATTTTTATTCCCCAAGTTCCATCACCTTTTAAATATGCATTTTGTTGTCCTAATGATGGGATTGGAACTCCTCCTTGAGTACCATTTACGCTTGAAGTTGCACCTGTAAATGGTTGAATTAGTGTATTGGGTACATTCGTACAAGCTGTAGAACCTATTTGAGTAATAGACACCCAACTTCTGTCATATTGTATACTACAGTTATTATTACTATTTGTTATTCTTAATTTTATAGTTTGATTTGTTGATGGAGTATATATAAATTTATTTTGGGTTGAACTAGAGTAAGAAGCAGTATTAGACCCGTTATCTTCTGTATTTAAAGCAAATAAGGGAGAACCTGTTAATTGTGTATTTGTACTTGCGTCACAAATTATTCCACTAGTAATTCCACCAACAGAACTCCATACTCCATATAATCCAAGTTCTATAGAATATGTTTTACCAGCCACCAATGAAAACACACCTGTACTTGTATTTAACGGAATATTTCCACTAACAATAGTGTTTGGAACTAAATCTAAAGGAACTGCTGAAATAATTTGATTTGCACTCCATTTGTAATATCCAGTATCTACTGTATTCATTACTGTTGCTTGTCTGCTCATTTCTTCTATTTCACAGTAAGGAAGCGAACTTAAAGCTGGTACATCATTCATAGTTCCTATTACATTTGTGCCAGAAACAGCAGTTATTGATAACTTTACTAATGTTTGTGTAGTAGTTGTTATACTAGCAGTTGCTTGTTCATCTCCATAAACATCCCATGTTGTACCAGAAGGAGATATACAACAACCCAATGTACCTATATTACTCCATGTAGTTCCTCCGTCTACTGATTTTTTCCACATAAAACCAACATATGCTGATTGACCTGTTAATTTGGCACTTCCAGTACTTCCAGATAATTTAAATGTTGAATTAGCTTTTAATGTTATAATACCTGTTGTTGAATTAAATGTTACACCTGAACCAATATTTGTATCTGCATCAGTAAATATAACATCTGTACTAGCCACAACACCTGTCTGTGATATAGTTCTTGTTAATCTAGTAAATGAAGCCGTACTTCCAGTACTATTTCTATTGTCACTTATTATACGACTATTATTTATTGTATTTGCAAAAGTAACTGCATCATTTTGACCATACAAATAAATATTTTGTGATATACTTTCTATTGTATCAGTATTATTTCCTTTGATTATTACTTTGTAATTTGTATTGTCTAATTTTTTTATTACTACATTCATACCTTTTGAACCTGCTAATGCAGAAGGTAAAGTAACAACTACATCACTTGTTAAACATGTCACTTCCACTAGAGTTCCCCATGTAGTTACACTCCCGTCAGCAGATAGTTGTTGTATCCCTAAAGTTGCAGACCCACTTCCTGAGCCTCCTATGTATAAATTCCCCATATATTATACCTCCTTTAATTTATTTTTTAATAACCTGTATTGGAATTAGCCAAAATCCATGTTCCTGCACTTGCTGAATAGTAAAATTTAAATTCAACAAAACTTCTATTATTAATTACAGTATTAGTTGCTCCATTTATATTCCCACTTATTAAGAAAGTGTGGCTATCGTCAAACCCAGCACATGCTACTAAAAACTGAATACAAGCACCCGTAGAACTAGCTGTAGCAGGTAAAGTATATACGCTTCCTACTACTCCTAAACTATTAACTTCATATACAGTATTCTCTGCTAATGTCAAATTCCCCGAAGTACTTAAAGTTACAACGCTTGATGCTATAGCTAAAGTTCCTGCTTTATCTGGGAAGTTTAAAATTTTCGAACTACTAAAATTAGTTTTTAATGTTCCAGATATTCCTGTTGTATTACCTGAAGCATCAAATTTAACAATTTTAGTATTATCTGTAGCATTTGCTATACTTGTTGTAGAATCTAATAAAGTTTTATTTGTTAATGATTGAGCATCTGTAGTTCCAACTACTACACCATTTGGTAATAATTTAGTACTATCTGCCAAAGCATTGCCAGTTGTTCCGTTCCATGTTACTATTGCGTTATTTGTAGATGAAGCAATTTTACTTATTTTATTAGTATCACTAGGATGTGCGTGGTCTTCTCTTGCCATTGCTAATGAAGTACCTACCGAAGCCGTACTTGAATTCATTAATGGTGTTACTGAGCCAAGTTTTACACTACCAAAAGCAGTTGTTGTAGCTTGTACAAGCGTAAATGGTACATATACATGATTAGTTGTTAAATTAGCAGGTGTACCGACATAAGCAGTTGATACCCATAATTCATCACCAGGAGCAAAAGTTCTTCCTCCTAAACTAAAAGAAGCGTTTGCTATCCAAAAATCTCCTTTAACACCATCTGCAAAATTATTTAAGGCAGAAGTTGCATCTATAAATCCTCGTGGTTTTCCTAAATTAAGAGTTGAAAAGTTTTTAAATTGAGTAATATCTATATTAGGACAATCTGGTATTATATTAGAAGAAGCGTCATATGCTAGACCAATACCCAGCTTAGTTGAAACAAGTCCAGTTCCATCTATACTTATACCATTTCCTCCTGCTTTTACTCCTCCTAATGCACTTGTTGTTGCAGGATTAAGAGTATAATTAACTGCACCATAACTTTCATAATTTGTTCCATTCCATATGTTTATAGAATGATTAGTGCTCAAAAGATATATTTTCCCTGACTCTCCCGTAGCTGGAAGGCTATTAACTAGTTTTAAATCTGTAATTTTTACTAATTTACCTGTGCTATCTACGACATATTGATTACCTTTTTCTGTCCAAAATACTTGTCCATCTGTACCAGTTGTCATAGCATCTACTACTACTTGAAGAACTCTATTGGGTTTGAATTGTACTGTTGCCATATTAAAAATCCTCCTTTATTTAATTACTTTTACCATTGAGTACTAGTCCAATTAACTGAACCTGTACCACCAGAACCTCCCTCAGAAAAAGGATTATCTATCCATCCAGTGCCATCAAATATAAATATTTTCCCAGTATCCACTTCATAAAGTTTGGCACCAATTTGTACTAGTGAAGTTGGTTTAACTTCTGTTGAAGAACCAAAAAAAGTTTCTTTTAGTCTGTCGCCAATATAATATTGCATTTATAAATCATTCCTTTCTATCATTTATATTTAAGTAATTCTTTGCAAAAAATTATCTTTAGCTACTTATCATTTCCTAGATAAGCACCACAAAAATAACCAAGTAAATGTACACATTTTTAAACAAATGAGACTAGACACGTAATCTAATCTCATTGTATTTTATATTAATTTATTTAGTTGTAATTATTAATATCATTCAAAATCATATTAATTCTTTCTTCTAATTTTGTTTTATCTACTAGAAAATATTCTCCTGTCTGTCTATACGCTTTAAGACTTAAATGTGCGTGTCTTTCCATCTTACGGTTTTGAACACATGGTATTATTCTCATTAATTCTAACTCATCATCCATACCATTAAATCTATAGCTTGACCTTATTTCATTGTATCTTTTATTACAATGTTTACTACTTCCTATTTTCACAAAAAGCTTATCATCAGTAGATTTAGTTTTGTTTAAAATAATATATATTCCTTGAATATCTTCATTCTTATTCATCCTATTACCTCATACCTTAAATTAATTTGTTATTCCCTTACCAAAATAAAAGGATATCCCTCAGCTTGTACACCATATAATTCTTTTACTTCTTTATTACATCTAACTCTTCTCAAACCATAAGATAATAATATTTCTTGTAAAGATTTCTTTAGTTGCTTTTCAGCTTCCTTTTTACTTGTTGGAATATCTCCATTTGACATTAATTCATTAATCACATATTTTTCAGTGACATAAGATTGAGTATTAAGAACATCAAAAATTATCTTTACAATTTCATCAGTTCTAACATTACTTATATTTGTAGTTGTTCTATCTATAACTTGCTTTTCTTTCTTATCATATACATGAGTATGTTGTGGATATATCCAATTAGCAACATCTAATCCTTCACCACGATAAAACATTTCTCTACTAATACCAGTCATTGAATAATTATTTTCCTTCCATTTTTGTCCTTGTTCTTCTATTTCATTAAACATTAATGTATTATAAGAAGGTATGCTATAACAATTAATATGTTTTCTATATTTATCACTATTAGCATTTATAGCTTGACTTCTTTTTAAAATCATATCTGGTATTTCAGAATCTTCTAATTTATTTAACAACTTATGATAAGTAAATAATGCATTCTTTTTACTTATTTCTGAACTAGAATTTTCACTCATATTTAATAACTTACAAATATATGTATTAGAAACGTAAAAGACAACATTATCGTCATTATCAGTAAGTGTTTCATTGTATACATTGTCTTTGGCTACAAGTAGTAGTTGTGTTAAATACTTGATATTTCTACTTATATTTTTATATGTAGTAGGGCAATTCTTTTCCAATTCTCCATTAATTAAAACTCTTAAATTCTCATCAAGTAATTCCTTTTGTTCTTTCTGCCATTCTGTTTCTACTATTTCGATATTAAATATTTCTCTTAAAAACTTATATGCTTTTGGTCTGCTCTTGAAATTTCCTAATACTTCAATTAAATTAATAATATTATAGCTGACACCACAACTAAAACAATGATAAATATAAGTACCTTCATCATTAATAAATATACCAGCACTAGGATTATTGTCTTCGTGTAGCACACATCTAAAACTATTGGGATATTTTATTTCTAATAATTCACCTAAATCATATCTTTTTATGTAATCAAAAAATCCTTGATTATTTTCTACTATTATTTTAGGATTATTTATTTTGTTTTTTAGATATTCTACATTTCTATCTCTTAAAGCTTTTAAATTATAATAATTATCAGCTTTTTCGTTATCAAGGGGTTTTTCCCCACCAGAGATTATAGGTATTATAGTATTATCTTTAATCTTACGTGGGGAAAAACCCTCCACCTCATCTGAATAATATTTATCTAATATATCTTTATAGTTTATTCTATTATCAAATCCAATATAAATTAATTCTTTACCACCAAAATATAATCTACTAAGGTTCTTACATTTCTCATCACAATTATTAAATATATGCATTAAAGTAAGTTGTAATTTCTTAGCAGTATCATAATTGGTTATAGTTTCACTAGTACAAAATACCAATCTAAATTTATGGTGTTCTTGAGTATGACTAAATGAAGTATAAGCAAAACAAGGCAATATATTTACTTCTTCACATCTATTTAATTCAGTTTCAATAGTTGTGCCTTCGTCAAAATCTAATGCAAATAAATTTTGTGTCATCCAATCGTCCTCCTTTTTACCATTTAATAAAGCTGGTTTAAATGTACATCCTTTTACTAAATTATTTGCTAATTCTTCTATTTCAATTTCTACCTTAGAAGTATAAAGCCTATTTGTTATTTTTGCTATTTCCATTCCTTGAGGTTTTGTTTCATATTCTATTTTATCTAACATACATTGAATTTTCATTGTCGATTCCTTCTTTCTATATATTATTATTAAATTTGCTTTTCAATTGAGTTAATTCTGTTAAAGCTTGTCTGAATAATTCTGTATTTTCAAATGAATAAAACTTATTATTTGAATCCAATCTATCATCCATAACATAAAATCTCATTCCTGTAATGAAATTTATAGCTTCTGCAAGATTTTTCTTTTTAATAATGTAATATTTTTCGTTCATAATTGATTACCTACTTTCATTTATTTTTTAGTTGCCTACCAATTTAGATAGACACCATGAAAAATAAACATAATAAAAAGACTCAGAGAATAGTCCCTAAGCCTTTTCCAATCAAAAACAACATTTTAAATTTTTAAATTAATTTGTCATATTAATGCGTTGTAGTATTATCTGTTATTGTTCCATTATTGGCATTACTTAAAGCACTATTAATAACATTTAATTTATTATTTAATTCTTCAACTTTCTGTTGTAATACTTGATTTTGAGTTGATAAATCATTATTAGTATCAGCCAATTGTGAATTTTGATTTTGTAATTCAACTTGTGCTTGTTTTAATGATTCATCTGTAATTACAGCTTGTTTACCTTTATTAAATTCTCCAGCTATAGCTTGTCTTAAGTCATCTAGGTTTTCTTGAGTTAAATAAGGTATTTTCTTTAATAGTAAATCATCAAACATTTTAGCTTTTGAAACTAACAAATCTTCTACTTTTTCAGTGATTCTATATTTCTCTTCAACTATGTTCCATATTTCTTTTGCTGTTGTTAT
>JAUZPI010000144.1 GCA_030706015.1 Bacillota bacterium | reverse complement strand
GACTCGACGTTTTTTCACTAAATCCATTTGCTCTAAAAATGTATTATAAACAAGGTTATATAAAAGTAGGAGAGGTAAATTGGCGAAAAGGTAAATTTTATCTTATGGAAAAGAAATTAGTTAGCACGTGCATATGAAATATGCCCGGTATTGATAATTGCAATGGTGATATATTTTTGAAATATTATATGTATAGAAGGGGGAAAGGAATATGCAGAGTTTGAATAAAAAAGTGTTGTTACCAGGAATAGTAGGATCTCTAGGAGCACTTATAATTGTAATAGTAGATATTATTTATAATTTATTTAATGGTAATCACCTTGGAACTAATTTGTATATTACATTTTTAGGTCTTTTTATTTTTCCACTTTGGTGGGGCGGAATTTGGGTTATTTATCAAGGACTAAAACCTGCAGGTGTCCTATGGTCACTTATACCATGTATTATTTTTGTATTTTACACTTCTACAATAAATGTATTCTATCATTCTTGTTATCCATTTTGGGCAGCAATCAATGATAGTTCAGGTAGGGCAACTGGTGAGACACTTAATACAATCATTAATATTAAAGCTACAATAAAAGGTTATACTAGTTTAATTAATATTATTGATAGCATGCTGCAGTTAATAATATGTGTATGGATAGCAATTCCGGTACTTAGGGGAAAAACACATTTTCCTAGATGGATAGCATTTTTAATACCTATTTTTCCTATGATAGCTTGTTTAATAATAAACATATTTATTAAGGGCTTTTTTAACATGGTGGAGCCTTATATTGCAAGCGGATTTATATGCATTCTTTTTATTTTATGTACTAGCATTTTACATAAAAAGTTTGCAAATGTCTTTAAAGCTTAGGATGGTTTTTTATTCCAAAAAGGTGCAGATGTAAACCAAAGAGACAAAAGAAATAAAAAACACTTTGTGAATCTTATGCAAAAGAACCAGTTGCACAATTCTTTGTAAAGAATAACTGAGAAACAAATTCTAATTTGTAGAGGAGGTCAACAAGTGAATAATGATAGAAACTGGACAGTTTTATTTATTGGTGGAGCTTCAGGAATAGGAAAATCAAGCATAGCTTATGAAATTGCTCGATTCTATGGTGTGAATGTCTTGGAAGTGGATGACGTTCACTTATCTGTAAAAACGGTTACAACAAGGGAAAGTTTTCCAGCAGTACATTATTGGAATACTGGTGTTAATTGGAAAAGTATCGGAGTTGATGGCAACGTAAACTGGTTGATTGATGTAAGCAAAGAAATGATTCCGGTATTGAAAGAGCTTGTAAACAGACATATTGAAGATAAATTACCTATTATTATTGAGGGCGATTTTATCCATCCCGAACTTACAATATCTTTCGATAATCCAGAGGTAAAATCAATTTTTGTGAATGAATCAGACATAAATCAAATATTGCTGAATTATTTATCACGAGAAGGTGGCGATTTACAACATTACAGAGCCGAAATATGCATTGCATATGGAAAATGGATAGCAGATATTTGTAATCAGAATGGTATTAGAGTGATTGAATCAAGACCTTGGGATACTGTTTTAAAGAGAGCCATAAAAAGTTTATTGTGATGCAAATGCTTTGGTCAAGCTATCTAGAGTGAGAGAATTAAGCAAAATGCTAAACTCACAAATTCCAATTTAGGGCTGCATGTTATAAATAGTAATTTGCTGAAGAAATACGAATATGAATACAAAAACTATTATGATTTTCCCTGAGTTTGAATTAGTAAACAGCAAGATAGATTTGGAAACTACCTGTTTTTAAATGTAGTACAAGGTATGGATATAATTAAAAGTATCCATATAGAAAATATACAGCGTAAAATTAGAACTAACTGTGCAAATTATTAAGTTTAGGAGTGGAGTTTATGATTAGATATGCGAAAAAAGAAGAACTAGTAAGAGTTAATGAGTTAAGAAAAGAAGTGTTTGATATACATGCTAAAGGTCGTCCTGATATGTGTCGCGATGAAATTTCCGCGGAATTTCAAGACACGATTTATGGGCTATGGGGAAGCGAAGATTCTGATGTTATAGTTGCAGTCATAGACAACATCATCTGTGGATTTGCTAGCGTTGAATACATCGATAAGCCCATATCCCCGTATTCACAAGCGAGACGATACTATCACATAGTAGAATTTGGAGTTGATGAAAAGTATAGAAGAAAGAAAATAGCAACAGAAATGTTTGAATTTATTAAGAAAGAATCTATAGAAAAAGGATTTGATAGATTAGAATTAGATGTTTTTACATTTAATGAAGGTGCAGTAAAGTTTTATGAATCCTTAGGATTTTCTGTTTACCGTATATATATGGAATGTGGGAATAAGAATTAACAAATTTGTAGAGAAGGTGAGGACATGAAGATATTTTTACGAATGCATCCAAAGAATCGCTTATCCTCTGTGCAACTATAAATTAATATTGTACAGAGGAGTGTATATTAAATGAATAGATTAAATAAACCAGTTATTACGGAAGAAACAATCAAGGAAATGGAAGATATGTCATTCTTTGTTTATGCTAAGATTTTTGATGATTTGCTAATTGTTGCACAAAAACAAACAAATTGTTTTGTATTAAAGACAAGTGCTGGGCTCATAGTAATAGACGCTATTTGGCCAGCCCAAAAAGCTTTTGAGGCAATAGTAGATGCGATTAAAAATGCAGGGTGGAATCCTGATACAATAAAAAAACTGGTTTTAACGCATGGACATGTTGATCATACAGGATGTGGGAGATGGTTTGTTGAAAAATACCATGTTGAAACCTATCTTTCTAAAGTAGATGATATTTTTTGGGAAGAGCATCCAACGAAACCTGATAGACCAGAAACGTGGAAGGACTATAAAATTGATACTTATATTCAGGATGGTGATACGATAACATTAGGTGATAAAACAATATATGTTTACGGCACTCCTGGTCATACACCGGGAGGATTAAGTTATATATTCCCTGTAAAAGAAGATGAAGAAATACATATGGCAGCATTATGGGGAGGTACGACACCACCATGGACAAAGAATGCAGTGAAACAATATCTGAAATCATTGGATTACTTCATCAGTGAGGCACTACGTAAAAAAGTAGATGTTGCTTTAAGCAATCATACGGCTGTAGATAATGGCTTAGAACGTATTATGTATTCAAAAACAAGAATGGACTATATGCCCAATATCTATATTATCGGGCAAGATGGATTTCAAAATTATTGTCAAGTATTTCGTACATTGAGTTATGAGATGCTTGAAAAATTATGAGCATAATACAAAGTCCGCAAATTTTAAGTTAATTAAGGAGAAATTTATGATAATTAATACTTTTGATGGTAGAACAGAGGCTATAATTAGCCCAGAAAAATTCTATGGTAAGAGAGAAAAATTGTGTGATATTTGTATTGTAACTTTTTCCGAAATAATAATTAATAATGTTTTAAAAACCTTTAGATGTGAAAAAATTTCTGAGATAGTAGCAGCTAATGGAACAATCCCTATTTACAGATTGAAGTACAAAGGAAAAGATATTGCATTTTATATGACTATGATTTCTTCAACTGGTGCAGGAACATGTATTGAAGAAGTTCGCTGCTTAATTGGGGCTGAAAAATATATAATGTTTGGTTCATGCGGATGCCTAGATAAAGACATTACTGCTGGGAAAGCAATTATTCCAACAGAAGCCTATCGTGATGAGGGGTTTTCTTATCATTACGTTCCTGCGGCCGATTATATTACAATCAAAAATGCAGATGTTGTTGCTAAAGCTTTTGAGGATATGGGCATCCCTTATATAAAAGGGAAAACATGGACAACTGACGGAATTTATCGTGAAACAAAAGGTAATATGAGAAATAGGAAAAATGAAGGCTGCATTGCAGTAGAAATGGAATGTGCTGGTGTACAAGCTGTCTGTGATTTTAGAGGACTTGAATATTATAGTTTTTTAATTAGCGGTGATTTACTGGATTCTCAGGAATGGGACAGAAGAATATTAGGCAATGATGAAGAAATGAATCATCAGTTGAAGAATTTTTACATAGCTTTAGAATTAGCTTTGAGAGTTTAACAAATTTCAATTTAAGTTGAACAATATAAATAGTAATTTAAGGAGGAGAAAAAAATGGTTTTACTAGTAGTGGATACACAAAAGTTAATAACTAATGAAAAATTATATAAATTTGATATGTTTGTAGCTAATGTTAAAAGAATAATAGCTGAGGCTAGGCAAAATAATATTGAAGTAATATATGTACGTCATGATGATGGATTAGGAAGTGAATTAACAAAAGGGACTGATGGCTTTGAAATATATGAAAAGTTTCAATCGATGAAGGATGAAAAAATATTTGATAAAAAGGTTAATAGTGCTTTTAAAGGGACAGGCTTATTAGAGTATTTAATAGACAAAGAAGAAAAAGATATAATCATTGTGGGGCTCCAAACAGATTATTGTATTGACGCTACTATAAAATGCGGATTTGAGCATGGATTTAATATTATAGTTCCAGCTTATTCAAATACAACAGTTAATAATAAATTTATGTCAGCAGAAGAAAGCTATCAATATTTCAATGAATTTATGTGGAATGGCAGATATGCAGAATGCATTACATTGGATGAAACAATTAGAAGAATAAGATAGCTAAATCTCAATTTGTTTAAATAAAACTAGCATAGTGTGTGGTTAAATGATAAATTGATTTAGAGTGTGATATGCTGAACCGTACCACAATTTGTAAGCTTTTAGGGTTGTTCTCCTTGACAGCTGGATAATTTGCGGTATAATATTGAATATAAATTCAATGAATTGAGGTTCAATATATGGGAATACGTGATGAGCAGCGCGAAAAGCGCAAGCAAGAAATTCTAGAGGTAGCACTTGACCTGTTTATCCGAAAAGGTTACGCTGCAACCAAGATTAGTGATATTGCCAAAAGTGTTGGCATGAGCGTGGGGCTTTTGTTTCATTACTTTGAGTCGAAAGAAAAGTTATATGAAAACTTGATTCGATATGGCGTTTCGGGGCCGATGAAGACGATGGTTCCCACCGATGATGAACCGCTTAAGTTTTTCGAAGTTACTGCGGAGAAGATTATTCATAACATCCATGCACAACCTTTTATAGCAAAAATGTTCGTGCTGATGAATCAGGCATTTTATAACGAAGCTGCACCTCAGAGTGTAAAAGATTTGCTTAAGGATTTCGATATTCATACGCCGACTTCACTGCTTATGAAAAAGGGTCAGGCAAACGGTACGATCCGGGAGGGCGATCCGAAGGCCCTTGGCATTGCTTACTGGTGCGCCATTCAGGGCATTGCTGAACAAATGGCCATAAACCCGAATATGCCATGTCCTGAAAGCGTTTGGATTGTAGATATGATTAGGAGGAAAAAGGAATGAAAAAGGTTGCCGCCATGGGTGCCGAGAGATTAGGATTAACCGCAAGAATCCATGGGCTAGGGCAAGAACCCACGCATAGAGAGGAGTTTAGATTATGATTATTGATATTCACGCCCATGCTGCAGGCAATTATGGTTCTGTTGGTTCCATAAAAAATATGGCGTTAAAATACGGTATTGAGAAAATTGTTTTATGCACAAGCCCCAAGAACAACGGAAATCTTGGGGAGCCGCCAAGTATGCCTTTTAAGCAGAAACCCGACAGCATTTATATGATGAATCGGATGAACCGGTTCGCTTATAAGCATTTTTTCAAAGATAACGGTGACGGAAATCAATTTGTCTGCGAATTAAAGAATCAGCTCCCGGAACTGGTTCTCCAGTTTCTATGGGTGGATCCGCTTGATGCTGCATACATGAACAATCTGGAAAACACCATTCGAACCTATCAGCCTAGGGGAATCAAGCTGCAGCAGTCATGGAATCCATTCAAAATTGACGGTACTGAATTCAACAATCTGGTTGATATTTGCTGTTCATATCAATTGCCAATTTTTATTCATCTGTATTCTAAGAGGGAAGTCCTAAAACTGCTGCGCTTTATAAGTGAAAATCAAAACGCCGTATTTATTATCGGGCATTTGATAGGTACGGATTTCTTCAGCAAAAGCTCCGTAAACTTAAAAAATGTGTACTTTGATACTTCAAGCTCCAATAGGATTCAGAGCAATGACATTAAACAGGCAATCGAAGCTTTCGGGTATGAACATATCGTTTTTGGTACGGATACGCCTTATATAAGTTTTGACGAACAAATCAACAAAATTGAGCAACTGAATCTGTCCGATAACATAAAGGAACATATTTACAGTCTAAATACGAAGAGAATTCTGTCTATATAGTGAATAATTTCCAATAACTAAATATGAAATTAAAGATGTTACACTTGCAATAATCCGACCTCCTAATCATATTAAGGGTTCTAATAAAAAAGTTAATGTGTTATAATTAAACAAAAAATAAGGCAGTGATAGAAATGTCAAAAGAGAAGATAAAATGGCATCCAGCATTTACAGCAGCAATGCAGCTTGAGCTGAAAGAATACAAGGAACACTTAGAATTTTTGACTGAGCATCAGTTAACAGATGAGCCGCTAAGGATAGATATATTAGTAATAAAGAAACTGGATAACATAGAAATAGATACGGCTATAGGGAAGATATTTAGAAAATATAATATATTTGAATATAAGTCACCAACAGATTATATATCAATAGATGATTACTATAAAGTAAAGGCATATGCATATTTATATAAGGCGCTATCAGAGG
>JAUZPI010000143.1 GCA_030706015.1 Bacillota bacterium | reverse complement strand
ATAATCAATCCTTTCAAAAATATTATTATATTATTACTTCTGCCACTACTATTAATGCTTTGATAATAATATACATTTCAGATATTATTATTGCAAATGTATGGATACAATACTGAGTGTATATTAATAGTATTATGTGGACAATATAATCTTGTTGGCCTATTTTCATGAAAACTCATAAAAAATAAATAACAATCAAAGGAGGAAATGAATATAGTATATGCTATTTTTACGTTGGCTAGGAGGACTTTTACTATTAACTTGGCTTATTGTACTAATAATCCAGGGAAGCATTAGCATAATCAATATTCTTATTATTTTCTCAGCATTAGTCTTCACTGTAGACGCCATATTTGAAAGAAGAAAGACTCTATAAATAAAAGCCCCCATGATAACCATGGGGGTAACTTATAAGTTTATATTAATTTTTACCTATATCAGATAATACTAATCCCTTATTATGCTCTAGTGCCCAGCTTATTGCCCAGTCACTTTGGAATATAAGCAGACTTCTATCCTTTAAATCTTTAACTCGTCTTGTGTCTGATGTGATATTTAAGCTGTCTACATCGATATCAGTATTTTCTATCCATCTTATATATCTAAACGGTAATCTTTCCATTTTAATATCTACATTATATTCATGCTTTAATCTATACTCTAAAACTTCAAATTGAAGCACACCTACTACACCAACTATGATTTCTTCTATTCCAATATGCAGTTCCTTAAACACCTGAATTGCTCCCTCTTGGGATATCTCTGTTATTCCTTTAATAAACTGCTTTCTCTTCATAGTATCTATAGTTCTTACCCTTGCAAAATGTTCTGGAGCAAAGGTTGGTATACCTTCAAAGGAAAACTTATTACTAGTTTCACACAGTGTATCACCAATGCTGAAGATACCTGGATCAAACACACCAATAACGTCCCCTGCATAAGCTTTCTCAACAATCTCTCTGTCTTGAGCTAAAAATTGCTGCGGCTGAGCTAATTTAACCTTATTTCCCTTTTGAACATGGAATACTTCCATACCTCTTTTAAATTCTCCGGAACATATTCTCATAAATGCAATTCTATCTCTATGTGCCTTATTCATATTAGCTTGAATTTTAAACACAAAGGCAGAGAATTCATTTCTGAACACATCGATTTCTCCACAATCCGCATTTCTTGGAAGTGGCGGAGGAGTTAATCTTAAGAATTCTTCAAGAAAAGGCTGAACACCGAAGTTTGTTAATGCACTTCCGAAAAATACTGGTGTAAGCTCTCCAGCTCTTACCTTTTCAATATTAAATTCGTCTCCTGCAATATCTAGTAGTTCGATATCCTCCATTAGCTTATCATGAAGCAGATCTCCTAAAAGATCTCTAAACACGTTATCTTCTACGCTTCCTTCTACTGTTTCAACTTCTGTTTGTCCGTGATTACCGCCATTAAATACTTGAATAACCTTGCTGGATCTATCATAAACACCTTTAAAATCTTTTCCTGAACCTATAGGCCAGTTCATAGGATAGCACTTTATTCCAAGTTCTCCTTCAATTTCTTGAAGAAGTTCAAATGGATCTTTAGCTTCTCTATCCATCTTATTTATAAAAGTAAATATAGGTATCTCTCTAAGGCTGCAAACATGGAATAGCTTTCTTGTTTGCTCTTCTATACCCTTAGCTCCATCCACAACCATAACAGCACTATCAGCTGCCATCAATGTTCTATATGTATCCTCACTAAAGTCTTGGTGTCCTGGAGTATCAAGTATGTTGATACAAAAACCTTCATAATTGAATTGAAGAACTGAGGATGTAACGGATATACCTCTTTGCTTTTCTATTTCCATCCAGTCTGAAACTGCATGTTTTGCAGCTTTTCTAGCCTTTACTGAACCTGCTGTTCTTATAGCACCCCCGTATAAAAGCAACTTTTCGGTTAAAGTTGTTTTACCTGCGTCAGGGTGGGATATAATAGCAAAGGTTCTTCTCTTTTCTATTTCATTAATTAAGTCTGACACTTAAAAATCCCTTCCTTCTGTGACTTATATGTTTGCACATTCTTTTCATTTTGGAAATCAATATTCTTATCATACTGTACTATTTAAAAAGGTCTGCGAAAATCACAGACCTACCATTACTTAAATGCATTCTAAAACACAGTAAATTATATCAGTTTACAGCCTATATTTCAATGGTATGTTTAATACTTACTTAATTTCATAAAATGACAATAAATTTTTTTCGCATGTAAACATTTACTCGAATTATAGGTGTATTTAAAAATATTCTGCAAGTGATATAATTGTTCTTAGGTACAAAATGATTTAACTAGGTTTATTATTGTTGAGTTAATATATTAGGAGGGATATTATGTACAAGCTAATCGCACTAGATATGGACGGAACACTTCTCAAGGAAGACAAAACTATATCCTCAAAGAACTTCAAAGCTATTCAGAAAGCGAAATCAAAGGGTGTAAAGGTAGTTTTAGCTACAGGAAGACCTGTTAAAGGTATTGAAAAATACCTTAAAGAACTTAACCTTATTGATGATGGAGATTTTGCCGTTGCCTTTAACGGAGCCGTTGTTCAAGACACAAAAAGTGGTGAAATTATAGCAAAAAATTTAATGACCCATGAGGATTTGCACTACTTAACAGATTTAAGTAAAAAACTAAATGTAAACATACATGCTCTAACCCCAAGTGATTGTATAACACCTAAAATTAATAAGTATAGTGAGGTAGAGGCTACTATGAATGCAATACCGCTTCATGAAGTAGACTTCAAGACTCTTGATAAGAATACTACTATAGTTAAGATTATGATGATTGATGAAGAACCAATATTAACAGAAGCCATAAACAATCTTCCTGCAGAAGTTTATGAAAAATATACTGTTGTAAGAAGTGCTCCATATTTCCTTGAGTTCTTAAATAAAGAGGTTAATAAAGGTGTTGGAGTTCATTTACTAGCACAAAACCTTGGAATCAAGCAAGAAGAAGTTATTTGTGTAGGGGATGCTGGCAATGATATTCATATGCTAGAGTACGCTGGCCTTGGAGTTGCAATGGGAAATGCCTTTCCTGAAATTAAAGAAATTGCTGATTATGTAACTAAATCTAACGAAGAAGACGGTGTAGCTCATGTAATAAATGAATTTATTCTAAACGAAAATCCTGCTGTTTAATAGTTCTATTTAACATAATGATGACTATGTTTTAAAGCATAGTCACATTTTATTTTTTTGTAAATGCTGTTGATATAATTCTATAATAATCAATGTCAGCATACATATTGTAAGTAATAATTTTTAGGAGGAATCATGGATATACTGCATAAAATAATGCTAAGTATCAGTAATTGGGGTTTCCTTACAGCATGGTGTTCCTTATTACTAGGTATATTAATATCCCTTATTACTGCTAAAACTAATAATAGAATCAAAGGAACCTTATTAGGTTTTATTGCAGGTTTATTATTATCTGTGGTTTGTTTTGATTTAATTCCAGAAGCTTTTAAAGAGGCAAGTATTCCATTAGGTCTTATTTCAATGGTTATAGGTCTTATATTTTCAGCTATACTAGATGGACAACTTCACCAAAGAATGCCGAGATGCAGTTCAAATAAAAATCAGCACTTATTTAATGCTGCTATATTTATGACTATCGGCTTTGCCATTGATAATTTTCCTGCTGGCATTGCCCTAGGCTCTTTGTTAAGTATTTCAATAATAAAAGGCTTACAATTAGCAGCTATTTTGATCCTTCACGGCATACCAGAAGGACTTACTATAGGATATTTTTTAAAGCAAAGTAATAAGGATCTTTTCACTATTCTTTTACTATCAATCTTTGCTTCTTTCCCCATGGCTCTTGGTGCAAGCATAGGCTCTGCTGTCAGTAAACAATATCCTAGACTTATCCCTATTACGCTTGCCTTTGCATCAGCACTAATAATGTATGCAGTTTTTAGAGAAACCTTAGAAGAAGCTCGTGAAACCTGGAGCGGCAGACTATCGGCTATTGGAAATGTACTAGGAATGATTTTAGGCTTCATTACTGTTACACTAATCCACTAACTACATTATTCTCTCTTTTCAATAAGCTTATTACCAAATACTAGTTAAAAAGAGTGTATATTACTTACAAAAAACTACACTTATATTTAGTTAATTATGTTAAAATGTTTACATGAATATAACTATAAAGAGGTGTGTTGGATGAGCGAGAGAGAGAAGATGCTTAAAGGTGAATTTTATAATCCAGCTGATGAAGAACTAGTAAATGCACGAAATGATGCCAGAAGGCTAGTAAAATTATATAATGAAACCTTGCCTGAAGAAATGGAATTAAGAACAACCATACTTAAAGATCTATTCGGCAAAACTGGTGAAAAGCTTTATATAGAACCACCCTTTACCTGTGATTATGGTGTAAATATAGAATGGGGCGAAAATTCCTATGCCAATTTTGATTGTCTTATATTAGATAGTGCCCAAGTTAAAATCGGAAAAAATGTTTTAATAGCTCCCAATGTAAGAATTTATACAGCAACTCATCCAATAGACCCAAAATTAAGATTAGAAGGTGCTGAATATGCTAAGTCTGTAACCATAGGTGATAATGTATGGATTGGCGGCGGAAGCATTATTAATCCCGGGGTAACTATTGGTGATAACTCTGTTATAGGCTCAGGAAGTGTTGTTACAAAGGACATCCCAGCAAACGTAGTCGCTGCTGGCAATCCCTGTAGAGTGATAAAACAAATAAAAGCAGATTAACTAAAAAAACAGGAGGTTAAATTAACCTCCTGTTTCTTATCCCTATATAAGCTTTTCCATAATGAAAATCACCATTACTTACCATCGTGCATGTCACTAAAACCTTCTGGATATAAAAGATTAAGCAATTCATTAAAAGAATCACAGACAAGATGTATGTTTATTTCCAATCACTTGTCTAATGGTTTTTCATATAGCTCTTCTTTACTAAGTATTTATTGAAGGATTAAATACTATTGATCTTTTTATTGATGGTTGGCAGCTCGTACTAATTCTCTATTAAATAGCTCCTGCAACTGGTAATATAGAATCTTTTCATTCTCCAGGGAGGTCTACCCCTTTCAATGCTTTTGGACATCACAAAAAGGCTAACGGCTTTTTCTGCGTTAGCCTTTACTTGTTTCTACCATGTAGTTAGTTTTACTTTTGCTACAACTTACTGCTTACTGCATTATTACAATTATGCAGTATAGAGTTTCCAAAGTTATGCCTCAAAATTTATGCGTTAATTAATTTAATCTTTAGTATACACTTCGAAATTATTTTTAGTTCTTTCTATATTCTGTAGCGACACTATTGTTGTCTTATTCAGACTTTAAATCTGAGTAATTATATACACTTTAGGATTATTTATATCTCTTGTCCCCAAAAAATATGTGTAATTTTTTAGAAATAGCCTATAGTAAGGTTTATTCATTGGTTCTATCTTGAGCGTCAAACCTAAGTCTACTTGTTGCGGCGCATAAGGCAGTATATCAAAATCAAATTCTTGTTTTAACTGCATAAGAAAAATCATTTCAGTAGTCTTATTATATGTTGAGGGTGATTCATCTCCTAAATACCAATTAGGAGTACCACCAATCTTATTACATGATACTTTAGGATTTTTAGATCTCTCTTGAACCCATTTCTTAAATATTATTTTTTCTTCATAGTTTTTCCTAACTCTCCCTTTCGAGGTTTCAAAAACTAAAATTCTAAAGTTTTTTTGATACTCATCCAAAAATCCATTTGGTATATCGATGTCTTTTAATCTGCCTTTAAGCATTTCAGGTATAAAATAATCCTTATGAACACATGATGTACATGCAAAAACAGCCATTGTATACCCATCCCATGGTTGTTTTTCCGTAAATGCTACTTGAAAAAAGAATGTTTGTTTTGAGCCACACAATTTACATGTTGGGATTTCAATTTCATTAGGTACCCTCGGTCTTCCACCAATAAAAGATAAATCATCTTCATTTTGAATTTCCTTTAAGTCACTAAAAATTAACTTATTGCATATATTCATTTTTTTCTCCTTTTCATTCATAGATTTGTTAAAGAATTTTAAAGGAAGCATTTGCTATACTTACTCTAAACACGATACTTTGTAACGATTGTATGACTAAGGATTAGCGAAAGTGGTTGTAGTAGTTACTCCATCTATAGTAGTTGTATAGTCTATCTCAAACGGTCTTGTACTACCTCCTGTATACTTAGGTGTAACCTTTATTTCCACACTCTTACCAGTCGTATTTATATAATCAACTACTTTTTGCTCAAATTGTGAATACTCTCCTCTATTCATACTCAAGTTCTGTGGAAATATATTCCCTGATGTCGCTCCACCAAGGCCACCAAGATTTTTACCTATAGCATGCCCTGCATCATCATTATTCTTCCCTAAGTTTTGGGCAAGGTCTCTTGCCTGTTCACTTGTCGCTGTTCCTTTCCCTATCGTTTCTGGTGTTATTTCTGCACATATTTCCATCAGTTCACCACTACTTCCAGTAGTTACTGTATATTTTAACCCACTAGACTTACACATCCTAGTAAACGTTCCTACTTTAGGCTTGCAGAAATTGTGAACCAGTAAAGCCGAATTAGATACATAATATGTGTGATAATCTTCGACGTTAAGGTTGTAAATCCTTTCATATTGTTGCAAATTCTCATTTCCTATTTGGGTCACTATTCCAAATTGCCCAGATGATGTCTCAACCCTGTCTCCAACCTCAAGTTCTTCTGCCTTTTTCCACCATCCTGAATCCGTAAAAAACAAATGTGTTGGAGTTGTGCGTATTTCTTCACCTTCTACATTTAGGTATACAAATTTATTCGTACTCTTGATATATGTATTTAAGACTCTCTTGTATGAGGTTTCACCTGTTTTTACATCTTTTGAGAAAACATAATCTCCAACTTTTATTTCATCTATCCTTTTTAATCCGTCTTTTGTAAGTACAGGTGTATCTCCTGTAAAACAACCGGTTTCAAGACATTCCTCTTCTGCCTTTGCCTCTGCTTCAGCTTCTTCTTATGTCAGTCCTTCATTCTCAAGATTCGATTCCAAGTCAGCTTCTAATTTATCTACACTAACGTCAAATTCTACAGCTGCCTCACCTGAAGTTGCTTCCATTTTAATATGCAGCATATCTCCATTTCGTATAACTTCATGTACTTTTTCAAAAACTGTCTCTGCATCTTCACTCAACAAGCATTCTTCTATGCTCTCTAGCGCTACTGCTTCAGCTTCAGCTATTCCTTTTGTAGAAAATATAAGCAAAACTACTTGTCCAAATAGCCTTCCTGTCATTCTTGCTCTTTCGTTAGTATCTCCATTATTATATTCATTTACTAACTGGTTCTCTATTTCATCCCCTATTTCCATAAGAATTTTAAATTCTTCACTATCT
>JAUZPI010000142.1 GCA_030706015.1 Bacillota bacterium | reverse complement strand
GATAGGCTTAGTTTCAATGCAGATAGTATTCTTAAATTGATATCCAGTCCATATATAATTTCAGGAATCATATTATATAGTTTGGCTACTGTAATTTGGCTTTATATATTATCTAAGGAAAACTTATCGAAAGTATATCCCATACAGAGCATTTGTTATATATTATCGGTTTTCATAGGTATGTATTTCTTTAAAGAGAGTATTCCGTTAACACGGTGGATTGGAGTGTTTATAATTATGATGGGTGTATTTTTCGTAAGTTTAAGGTAGGTGAGATTTAATGGTTAAGATAAGAAATGAGGGTAAGAAAGAAGTTATCGTATTGATTTTAGTATGTACTATATTCTTTAGCGTTAGTTTATACTGCTTATTTAAGTATGGTGATTATTTTTTACTTGGAAGTATGGTCAAGATGGATAATGATGATGTCAAATATATAAGAAGTGCAGTTATACTTTTGAACAAAGGGAGCCTTGTTTATAGATATGTTAACCATCCAACAGTATATATAATGCCGGGATTGCCCGTTGTTTTATCAGCTTTTATAAAGGTTTTTGGAAAACTTTCTGGCGTGGTAGCATTTAGAGTATTTCAAGCATTTATTCAGACTTTATCACTAATACTTATATTTATAATTTGTAAAAAGGTTTTTAATAAAAGAATAGCATTAATAGGTGTGGTTTTAGATACATTATATATGCCTGAAGTTTCAGCAAGTGGCTTTATACTTACAGAGGTTCTGTTTAAATTTCTGTTGTTATTACTCATACTTATATCCATTAATGCATTGCAACATAAAATGAAAACTTGGTATCTCATTGGCGGGCTAGTATGGGCGTTGGCAATGCTATTAAGACCTACTATTGCAGTATATCCCTTAGCAGTAGTTTTTGTATGGGTAATATATAAATATCCTATTAGAGATATTATGAAATATTCAGCTATAGTTTTAGTTACCTCAAGTATTGTTATGAGTCCTTGGTGGATCAGGAATTATCGTGATTTTCATAGGTTTATTCCTCTTACATTATCCTCTGGAAATCCTTTTCTTCAAGGCACCTACATTAATTACGAGAAAGATGGACAATACACTCCCTATAAGTCTAGTAATGATGAAATTACTAGTAATGAAAATGAGGTTGAAGCGGGGAGGTACAGGTTGAAAAATTATTTTAAAAATGCACCAATAAAATATATACTCTGGTATTCTGTAGGAAAGACGGCGTACCTTTGGCATTATCCATTCTATTGGAGAACAGTTTTAGGTATACCATTTATACAAGTGCTCAGATATCATATATTGCTTCTTATTTTTGGGATATATGGAGTATTAAAAAATCTAAATAAACGCAATAAGTGGTTACTACTTATGGTAATATTTATAGCAATTTTTAATATAGCTCATCTGCCCTATATGACTCTCTCAAGATATGCATTCCCAATAATGCCTCTTACCATAATTTTGGCTGCCGCTGGAATATATGATATTATTAGCTATATCACTGGAAAACTTCAAAGGAGGATTCAAAATGTTCAATGGAATAGTTTTAGTGGTAGATGATGAGGAAGAAATAAGAGATTTGCTTGAAATATATTTAACAGGTGAAAATTTAGAAGTAATTAAGGCTAAGGATGGAATAGAGGCATTAAACATACTAAAAGAAAGGCATGTTGACTTGATTATACTGGATGTTATGATGCCGCAAATGGATGGAATTAGGGCATGTATTAAGATAAGAGAAGAAAAGGATATCCCAATAATAATGCTTTCAGCCAAAAGTGAGGATGTGGACAAGATTCTGGGGCTTAATAACGGGGCTGATGATTATGTTACAAAACCGTTTAATCCTTTAGAGCTAATGGCTAGAGTTAAGTCACAGCTTAGAAGACTTAAAAGGTTAAATAAACAAGATGAACCCGATAATGATCAAATAATAATTAATGGGCTTTCAATAAATACAATAACTAGAGAAGTTAGTGTGGATGGACGACAGGTTAGATTGACCCCTATAGAGTTTTCAATACTTGAGCTTTTAGCAAGAAATAAAGGAAGGGTAATGAGTATAGAAAATATATACACTAATGTGTGGAATGAGCCTTTTTATAACTCAGATAACACAGTAGCGGTTCACATACGAAATATAAGAGAAAAGATAGAAATAAACCCTAGGGAACCGAAATATATTAAAGTAATTTGGGGGGTAGGGTATAAAATTGAAAAGTAGAATTATTAGGAATATAAAAAAGATAGTTAGCGGAAGTATTTACAGGGAGTTAATTCTTGCTATAACAATAAGTTTAATAGTATCATTGTCCATTATGATGATAATTAATCAAACATTTCTCTTTAATAATACAGGTGGCATTGTTACTGCAGATGAACTTGTGAGTAATTCAAATGCCACATTTGTTCAGATATATAAACATGCTAGTAGTTATCATAATAGAAATTTACCTAGCTATTTGACTAGTCTAGCTGAGCATTATAACGAAGAAATTGCCATTATTGATATCAATGGCAATGTAATTGTGAAATCTGAAAATATTAAGGAAGATAGATTAGATATACAAAAGATACGAAATATACTTCAAGGAGCATACAATCATCCAATGGATTTTTACCAAGTTTATCCGATAAATTGGGATAAAGAAGAAATAACATTAGTAGTAAAAGTACCATATAAGGGTGTAGTTGCAAACAATATAAGTAATACTATTTCTGATGAAGAGATAGTATTACTGGATATCATAGTTGCCGTAATAATCTTTATCGCATTGTTATATATTTTGGTTAGATTGAGAATTAGGTATATAAAGAAAATAACATCAATAGTTAACGAAATTTCAAAGGGAAATTTAGATTGTGAAATTCATATGAATGGTAATGATGAATTGGCTGTGTTGGCTGATAATATAAATCATATGACCAGAGAATTAAAGAATTCCATTGAACAAGAGAGGATAGCTGAAAGAACCAAAAACGAACTTATAACAAATGTATCTCATGATTTAAAAACACCTTTAACATCAATTATTGGATATTTGACACTGCTGAAAGATGGCAAATATACAGACGAAGCTCAAATGAACAAATATATCAACACTGTATACAGGAAATCAGAGAGTCTGAAGGTATTAATAGAAGATTTATTTGAGTATACAAAGATGAATAGCGAAATGGTTGAACTTTCTAAGGCTGAAGTGAAACTAGTAGAATTCGTAGATCAAATCCTAGGGGAATTATCTATTGCTGCGAAGGATAATAATATAGTATTTAAAAAATATTTTCCTGACGAGGCTCTGTTTATATTGTTAGACCAAGCCAAGATGGCAAGGGTATTTGAAAATATACTTATGAATGCAATAAAATACAGCTTTAAGCCTGGTGAAGTAACAGTTAAAATATTTAAGGAAAATGGGATAATGATTGTGATTGATAATAAAGGAGAGAGTATTTCGCAGGAGGATTTGGGCAAGATATTTGATAGATTTTATAGGATAGATAAATCTAGAAATTCTAAGGTAAGTGGCTCAGGCCTTGGCCTTGCAGTTGCAAAAAGCATTGTTAATATGCATGGGGGAGAGATATGGGCTGAATCAGCTGATAATTTCATTAGAATCAATATAAAATTGCCAATACAATAGTAAATGTGCAAGCCTAAGGGGATGAAGAGGTATCACCTTAGGCCTTAATTATAAATCATTTGGTACTACATGAAATTCCGCACTTTTTGTGAATTTTATAAGCTTGGTTACTGTGGAACCTCTAAGAAAGGATTGAAGCTTTGTTCGTCTGCTGCTACCTATTACAATCTGCGTTATGTATTTTTCATTAGCAAATTCACTCAATGTCTTAGAAGCGCTTTGACCACTAAGAGTAACTACTTCAGCACCAAGTTGGTTGGCTAATTTAAAATGACTCTCCAGAAGATCTTTTGCTCTTTGAGAAGGTTTTGGGGCAAAGATGCTAGTACAATTTACATATACCACATACCATTCACATTTAAACCTTCCAGCAATTTTAGCACCACGCCTAATAAGCTTTTTCGCTGAGGGGGCAGTGGTTATACATACCATAACTCTTTCAACAGTGTGCCAGTTCTCATATATGTCATGAGCTTTCATATATTGAGCAAGTTCATCATCAACACCTTCAGCAGTTCTTCTTAACGACAGTTCTCTTAAAGCGCTGAGAGTATTCTTCTTTAAATAATGTTTAAGGGCACGATTAGTATCTAGGTCATGTAAAATGTTACTTGTCCTAAGACGATTAAGTAATTCGTCTGGGGATATGTCTACAACAACAACTTCTGCAGCATCATTAACTATTTTATCCGGTACTATTTCTGTTATTTTCATTCCCGTGATTTTTCTAACTACTATATTTAGGCTCTCCAAATGCACTATGTTTAAGGTTGTAATTACATTAATTCCATTTTGTAAAATTTCTTCTACATCTTCATAGCGTTTTGCGTTTTTGGAACCTGGGGCATTTGTATGGGCTAACTCATCTATAATAACTGTTTTAGGGTGCCTTGCAATTATAGCATCCACATCCATTTCTTCATATATAAGACCATCTACTTCAAGCTTTTTTGGTGGTATAATTTCTAATTTGCTTATTTGATTAATGGTATCTTCTTTTTGAGAGGTATCAATATGTCCTATAACAATATCTTGACCACGTTGAAATCGCCTATTTGCCTCATTAAGCATAGAATAGGTTTTTCCTACCCCTGGAGCATATCCTAGGAAGATTTTTAAATGGCCTAAAGATTCCTGTCTAAATTTATATAATGCTTCTTCAGGAGTAGAACGTTTAAATTTCTCACTCATTGCTTCATTCCCCTTTAGTAATAATTTAATCTATTGTAATAGTAAGAATGCTAGGATTCGTCTGGGATAATGTGAAATTCGACGTCTTTAGTATGCTTTATTAGCTTTGAAATAGTTGAGCCTCGCAAGAAGGTTTGTAATTTGGTCCTTCTACTATGTCCTAGAATAACTTGAGTTATATGTTTGTCGTTAATAAATTTAGCTATTTCACCAGAAACACTTTTACCAGTTAGGGTTATAACCTCAGCACTTAATTGGCGTGCTAACTGATAATGACTCTCTAGAGTTTTCTTATCGTTATCTGTAAGGTTTGGTGCAAACATACTAGTGCAGTTTACATCGATAACTATCCACTCACATTTATATTTCTTTGCAATTCTTGCACCACGTCTTATAAGCTTTTTTGCTCTAGGACTTGAACTTATACAAACAATAACTCTTTCAACTGTATGCCAATTATCTTTTATTCCATGTTCCTCAGCATACTCAGCTAAGTCGTCATCCACTTCTTCAGCAGTTTGTCTCAATGCTATCTCTCTAAGAGCATTGAGATTTCCCTTTCTAAAGAAGTTTTTTAGCGCACGGTTAACAACTTCCTGCTTATATACATTACCGCGTTTTAATCTATTTTGAAGAGCATCTGGTGTTATATCGACAACTACAACTTCATCAGCATCCTGAACTATTTTATCTGGTATGGTTTCTCTAACTTTAATACCTGTAATTTGTCTTATTACATCATTAAGGCTTTCAAGGTGCTGTATATTTAATGTAGATATAACATCAATTCCGTTATTTAAAATTTCAAGAACATCTTCATATCTTTTTTTATACTTAGAGCCAGGGACATTTGTATGAGCAAGTTCATCTACTAACACTATTTTAGGCTTTGAATTTATGATTGATTCAGTATCCATTTCTTCAAGCGTAATTCCGTTATACTCAATTTTTTTACGCGGAATGATAGGAAGATTGTTGATTTGTTTGTTTGTTTCAGCTCTATCATGAGTTTCTAAATAGCCAATTATAATATTTTCACCGCGTTGAAGAATTCTGTTCGCTTCATTCAGCATTGAATAGGTTTTGCCAACTCCTGGCGCATATCCTAGGAAAATTTTTAAGTGACCTCGAACTACTTTTTCATCCATATTATTGGAGTTGTTACCCGGTATTTTTTTGCTCATTAATATCACCCTTTATTTTATGCTATGATAGATTAATTATAAATTTTTTAAATAGTAAAGTAAACATATTAACCAACTGAGTCTGGAAAATAAACAAATATTAGTAAGATAAGAGATACAAAATAATATGATTGGTTGACTGGAGTAACTGGTTTATTTTTAATTGGATAATGTAATAATTTATGCTATGATTAAAAGGTATTTAAAAATTACCAGTGTATGAAGGAGAAATTTTATGGAAAATAAGGTTTTAGCCGTAGTTAACGGAAGAGAAATCACAGAAAGAGATTTATCAGTAGCTATATCAGCTTTTCCAAGAGAAAGGCAACAATTTTTTATGAGTGAACAAGGCAGAAAGCAGTTACTAGATGAAATAGTTTCCTTTGAATTGATTTATAATGAAGCTGTAGATAATAATTTAAGTGAATATAAGGATTATTTAGCTCAAGTTGAAATGATGAAGAAGGAACTTTTAACTCAGGCTGCTATAAGAAAGCTTTTAGATGAAATTAAAATAACTGATGAGCAAGCTAAGGAATACTATGAAGCTAATAAACATATGTTTTCAAATAAGGAAAGCGTAAGTGCAAAGCACATATTAGTTGATAGTGAAGAAAAGGCTAAAGAAGTAAAAGTTGAAATAGAAAAAGGTAAGGAGTTTGAAGCTGCTGCTGCAGAGTATTCAAGCTGTCCTTCAAAAGCTCAGGGTGGAAGTCTTGGATATTTCACTAGAGGTCAAATGGTTCCTGAATTTGAAGATGCTGCATTCATTCAAGAAATAGGGGTTGTAGGTGAGCCAGTTAAGACTCAATTTGGATATCACTTAATTAAAGTTGAAGATAAAAAAGAAGCTTCAATAAAACCTTTTGAAGAAGTAAGTTCATCTATAGTAAACAATTTAGTTCAACAAGAACAAAGCAGAAAATATGCTGAGCATACTGCTGAGTTAAGAAAGAAATATAATGTTCTAGTAAATATTTAATAAAAGAATACACAGAATTTTTAGTTTTAAGAGTTCTGTGTATTTTATTTGGATTTAATGAAGGCATTACAAATGATAGTTTTAGATAAACATCTTAGCCTTGTGTATCACTATAAGATAAAGTAAGTATAAGCTAGAAAAGAGTAGCATGCGAATATTGTTGAAATATATTGAACTTTATCAAAGTATGAGGCATAAAATTATATGATATTATATATCTCACCTGCTGCACAGCAGGGAATGCTCGCAAAATAGTTACTATGCTAAATATACTGCAAATTATCAGTTGAAGACTACAGCGTTAAAGTTATGTATAGCAAAAACTGATATATTGAATCTTGTGAAAATATATTATAGAATGTATCTCACTTGTTATTGCAGTAACTTAAAAACATATTTAATTGGTAATAATTAATATGTTGACTAACAATAGCAATTAAGATAAACTATAAAAGCTGTATCGAGCAGCCACAAAAAAGTTTTCATTTGTAGATAAAAAATATGTTGACAAGATGAAAACTGAGTGTTAAACTATATTAGCTGTCAGATGACAGCGAAAATAATTGGTCTTTGAAAATTAAACAGATATCATGAAAAGTCAGCAATTCTTTATGAGAATAAATTAAGTGATAACTTAATTGAGTACAGATTAAACTTTTAAATTGAGAGTTTGATCCTG
>JAUZPI010000141.1 GCA_030706015.1 Bacillota bacterium | reverse complement strand
ATATCCAGATTTTCGTCGATGGGCTTAAGCATTTCAGTTACCTTCCATACTTCCATCCAAGCTAAGTAATTTCTACCTTTTATTACTGCTGGTCCTTCCCCAGCTAGCTACGAGTGCTTTAGTCTAGGCACACGATTATTTGCACAATATGCAAACATATTTGCAGATAGCAAATCACCAGTTACAGCAGCTATCACATCCTCGTTTATAAACCTGCATCATTCTGCATTATAATATCTACTCTGCAAGTAATAGAGCTGCGTCTCGGTATCATAACGATATCCTCTATATATATGGATTCTTAACATCAACGGCACTAGCCAATATACCAGTTATACCATCCTTAACAGTATCACTTGCATCATTCCTCTCTGCATCAGTTACATATGGCTTACCCCAGCTATCATAGGTATAACTTACTACCTGTGTTCCTGTCTTATTAAATAGTCCAATAATATCTCCTTGGGCATTTCTTATATAATAATATTCTACACTATTCAGATTCATAGATACAAGCTGTCCAGCACTATCCTACGTATAATATATCTTATCTGTCCCATCACTTTTACTTTCATAAGTTACTTTGTCACCATTAAGATGATAGTTTGTTGTAACTCCATTAACTGTTTTCTGCATTCTTATTCCGGAAGCATTATACTTATAGCTTATAGTTGTACTTGCATTCTTCATTGATGCAAGCTGTCTTCCCTGTTCCCAGCCAAATAACCAGCCATAATAGGTTAACGGATTGCCTATAATGTCATAGGTTATTGCATTTCCATTGTAGCTAGTCAGTTTATCCTTCCAGTTTGCATCTCCATAGGCATAACTGATGCTGGCTGTTGGTGCTGGTTTTGCAGCTGCATCATATATTTTACTTGTGGTATAGGCATATTCTGTTTTACTTTGGATATTTCCGTCTGTATCATATATGTAAACTATGGTTTTATAATAAATATCCTTATAGCTTCTACTCTAAGATTTTGTCCAGTTGTTCCTGCTACTGCTCCATCTTGAACTGGTGTCTGCCAGCCTATGTCTTCCACCTGAACCTGATACCACACATGGTAACCTGATGGTGCTCCTGCCAGGTAGTTGAACCTTGCATAGTGCCATTATAGCTTACACCTATTGTTGAGCTTTGTGCTCCTGGTACATACTTATAGATTTATTTTTGGAATCGGTTTTACCATATCTTTAGCACTATTAGCCATACCGGAAACTGTATTTCCAATTACACTAGTAGTTGATTGACTATTGTTTTTATAACAACAAAAATAAATATCAATTTAAGCACTGTGGCGAGAATGTCTTATAATTATACACGGAGGATCAAACAACCCATTATTATCACTCATTCTATTACAATAATGTTAACTTATACCATACCTCATGTTTTATAAAGCCTACAACATCTGTATTATATACTACAAATAAAAAGCCGCCTGTAAGCCGCTATTTACAGCACCTACAGACGTTTTTCACCATCCCCATATGGAGATTATTTCATTATTATATAGAGCAATTCCTCTTTTAAGTTTCTATCATTTTTCATTCATTTTGGTACGTATTTTTTTATGACTTTCAGTTGAATAATAAACATACCCGTTAACTATTCTTATATAGTTTGAATAATTCTTAAGTTCTACCACCTGAGATATAGTGTTATCCTTTGGACAGTATCTCATAAGTTTTTCTACATTGTTGTCGCCAAAGGTTATATAGTAAACATTCCCTTTATATGCTATTAACTCTTCTATCATCTTACCATCATTATTAGTTATCGGTATACTCTTACCATTGTCATACCTAAATAGACCATAAGGGTAACGAGTAGTGTAATACAAATCATCTCCAATGAAAAGAAAATTATCATAGATATCACTCTGAGGCATTGATAGCCCCTTTCCTAGAACAATTTCAGTTTTCATATCAGCTAGGTTTTCTTTATAAATGGTAAATGTCCTTTGACCATGATCAATATAGTACATATAATCGTTATGTATATCATACTCATCTGCATCATTATTTACTAGTTTGAATTGTCCAGAAGGTATATCAAATGAGTACACTACCATAGCGGAACTAATATATATCTTATCATTAACAACCTTTAATTTTTTAATCTGGTTAGGATAAGGGACCATATTTCCATCAAACATTTTAGAAAACTTTTTTCCTTCTTTATCAATACGAAATACTCCTATATTATCTTCTTGTCCACTTAAAAAGTATATATATTCTCCTGACAGAGCTAATTCATAGACCTCTTTCTGTTTTGAAATTAGTTTATCACTTCCAGTTTTCTTGTCTATCTTTCTTATCCCATCTTTGTTAGAGTAATAAATAAAATTGTCATCTTCAACTATATCATTACCCTTCCATTCTCCTTCATTTAAAGTATTAGTATCTGCTTGCGAAGAAGAATTGGTGCTGCCACTCTTAGTAGATGCTGTGCTTATATTATTGACTTGGGAATTATTATTCTTACTGCATCCGAATAGGCTAAAGGATAATGTACAGATTAAAATTAAAATTATCTTTTGCATATAAATCTCTCCATTTTATTATATATATAGTAATACATTATAACTAGAATACGAGATAAAGTATTTAAGTATTAAACTAATTATAGAATTTTATCATCCTGTATCCATTACGGAAATATTTTTTTCCCTGCTTCGTCTATTTGACTCTGCAAGTTATCAATTTTCCAATTTTGCTTTGTTCCAGGGAATACAATATATTGAAAATTACCTTCTGGTCCAGAATAAGGAGTTGCTTCAAGGCCTAAATCCCAAGGGGTGCATAGAGATACCTCATGATACTTTCCGTCGGGTCCTAAGTCACCGCAAATCGCATAAACGAATTTACCTGTTTTTAAATCTCTAACAACACCAATGTCACCATAGTTAGCTGGACCTTTATAATCACCTGGTAACACGATATAATGAATATGGTCCGCATTAATTGCTTTTTTATCATCATTCGGTCCTAACTCTAGCCTGGTATGCGGGTTGTAGTTTTTTTCCCCTTGATGCTTAGCTTTGTCACCGCCATCAGTATCTATCGCCATTTGATTAAAGTAGTGTGTTTCAGAATTCGGAACATCCCCTGAATTTGCCAATGACTCTATCATTTGCTGCCTATTCTCATCACTCATATACGATGGACCATCTTCGTCATCATAATAACTGTAAAGTCCTGCTGGATCTTTACGCATGATTGGGTTATTCCCACAATATGCAAACAAATTATGGTCTAACAATTTACCAGTTTGTCCTACTATTCCATCAGCATTTATAAACCTGCACCAATCTGCATTATAATATCTACTTTGCAAGTAATAGAGCTGCGTTTCTGTATCATACCTATAGCCTCTATACCTGTATGGATTCTTAACTCCAACAGTAGACGCAAGAGTTCCAGTTATACCATCCTTAACAGTATCACTTGCATCATTCTTCTCTGCATCTGTTACATATGGCTTACCCCAGCTATCATAGGTATAGCTTACTACCTGTGTTCCTGTTTTGTCAAATAGTCCAATTATATCTCCTTGGGCATTTCTGATATAGTAATATTCTACACCATTTAGGTTCATGGATACAAGCTTTCCTGCACCGTCATAAGTATAATATATCTTATCTGTACCATTACTTTCATAAGTTACTTTGTCACCATTAAGATGATAGTTTGTTGTAACTCCATTTACGGTTTTTGATGTTCTTATGCCATCATCATTGTATTTATATGAAATATTGTAACTTGTATTGTTCATAGAAGCAAGTTGTCTTCCGTGTTCCCATGAAAGCGACCAATTATCATATTTTAACGGATTACCTATGTCACTTCCTGTGGTTGCATAAGTTATAGGTTTTCCATTATAGCTTGTTAATTTATCCTTCCAATTTGAGTCACCATAAGTATAATTATAACTTGTTATATATGCTGGTTTAGTCGTTACTGTATCTATCTTATCTGTAATAAGCGTATACTCTGTTTTTGTTAAAGTATTTCCGCCAGCATCATAAGTATATACTATGGTCTTGCCTAACTTAGGGTTATTTTCCTGTATTAGTTCATTTAACTCATTGTAGTAATATTGTATTGTTTCATTTTTTTGAGTGGCAGGATTTAATTGTGTTATGTCTGCTATATTTCCATTAGCATCATAATCATAACTAATTACATTACCATTATTACTTATAGTGTCTATAGCAGTGGAGTCTGTTCCGCCATTTCCTCCCGGTTTTTTATAAGTAAAGCTTGTTTTATAATTAAAGGTTCCTGTACTTAACGTCTTATCCTTCAGAATACCCAAATCAAGATCATAATTATAGCTTAGGGTATTTTGAATACCATTCCTTGTATAATTTACAGTAGAAGTTCTATTATCTTTATCATAGGTAAAATTAGTAGCATATTGATTGTTATCTACAGTGTCTGAAACACTATTTATATTATTGTTTAAATCATAGGTATAGCTTAATACATTTCCTTTGTTGTCCTTAGTTGTAACTAATCTATCAGCTGTATCATAAATATATCTATAATTGATGTTGTTTATTATGTCTTGTTTATAACCCAGGTTTCCACTTGCATCATATCCATATACAAAGCTTGGACTTGAACTGCCATCGAACTTCTTATCTATTACCCTGTCTGAATCATCATAATCTATGCTGACTTTTTCACAATTTCCATATACTGAACTCAAAAGCTTACTTGTCCTAGCTTCATAGTTATTTGTTATAAGATTCTGAGTACCAACATTAACAGTAGTATTATTCCCTAGAAAATCATAACCAAAGCTGTAGCTGAACCCGTTATGAGTAATAGTATCTATATTATCATTCTTATACGTATAGCTATTTATTACATTAACACCGTCAGAACTTTTGGATACAGTCTGCATTCTATCCAAATTGTCATATCCATAACTTGTAGTATGTTGATTAGGGTCAGTTTCACTGCTTAATAAACCTTTTGCTTCATCATAGATATAGGTAGTGGTGTAGCCTAAATTATTAGTCATAGTATGCACATAGTTTCCACTATCCGTATAAGTTGCCGATGCCTTTATATTCCTGCTGTCACTTCCTATCCTTGACGATGTTACATTACCATCACCACTTTGATCATAACCAAAGGAATATACTATATTTTCTGCACTGGTAGCAGACATTAAATCATGTTTTCCATCGTTACTATAGGTATAGGTAAATTTACTGCTTTTCGGGTCTGTATAAGTTAATAAATCATTGGTACCATTATAATCAAACTTTGAATTCTGGCTAGCAAGACTAGCTGTGGAAACAACATTTCCTTTAGAATCATATTGATAACTTTGTCCAAATTCATCCTTATAAGCCTGCACTCCATCAAAATATGCTGAGTTTGCTTCATCTTGATATATAACATATACAAGCATATACGTATAAGCTTTATTAGCTACTACTACATCAGAAATATATTGCCAATCAGAAGAATCCACATTGAAAGGTATATCCTTCCACTGAAACACTCCTGTAGAGTCCGCAAGGCCCACGCATAACCCAAATCTTCTCGTGCTTGATGTTGAGGAAACGCCGTTTCCTTTAGCCCAGCCTCCAACTACAAGTACACTGGAAGCATCTCCTGAAACATTTATCTTCTGTTTAAGTTCCTTATCCAAATTGTGACCACCATTTAAAAGGTATACATTGGAGTCAAGACTTGAAGGATGTGCGGAATCACTTGTACTTGTTAAGGTATCTGCACTGTCTGTAACATTAGATGCCTGCTGCCAATATGCAGGGGTTCCTGAACCATAGCTAAAATCTGCATTTTCAACTAGATTATATCTATTAGCTATATTTCCATCCTCAACCTGTAAACAGTCAAAATATGCTGTTCCCTTTTCACCGACTATTCCAGCTCTTGCATACACAGTGGTATCTGTGGCATTACTAGGTATAGTAAAGGTACATTCAATTCTCTGCCAACCACTTGTTCCGCTGCTTATGGTTGTACTATCAGCTTCTGTTGATGTTCCTGTACCATCCTTGTAAATAGCAAATAAAAATGCCCCTGTTCCATTTACGTTATCCATGCTGGTTGTCTTTACATAGGCTGAATACGTATATGTTTTACCTTTTTGCAAATTTAAAGTCTGAGTAAAGAACTGTCTATCGTTAGTATTGGTCTTTTGTACCTTTAAGCTGCTATTACCCATGTATTTATCTTCAGTTGTGAAGGTGCTTGTTCCAGTTGAGGTTCCCCAGTAGTCTGAAGTCCAATCGCTGCTAACCTCCGCATTGTGATTTCTTAAATAATTTATAACAGACTTCTGAAGCTTTGACTCACTACTTAATTTATTATTGACATTATCTCCATTATCCTTATTGGTGAATTTATAGTATTGTGCACTTCCATCATTGTCTTTAGTGCATATTGTATTACCCCAATTATTAAATAAAAGAACATTCTTTTTACCATTTACATCCGTAAAGGTTGTAGAGTTTTGACCATAGGACATATTTAATGTCTGCCCTAATGTACCGTTTGTATTTGCTTCAAGCACCTGCTTTACTCTATAAGGAGCACTATCATAATAGTAATAAATCATCTCGCTGCCGTCATAATTTGCAGCATAATAAAGATTGTTATGTGAATCGTAATTAAAAGTAGCATTATTACCATCCAAATAAGTAATCCATCTTAAATTTGTATTTCCATTGCTGCCTTCATATTGAAAGGTCTCTACAGTTCTATTTGCCCAATCAACTATACTCTGCAGTCTTCTATTAGAATCTACAAATAGATTTACTACTCTTCCAGAACCATCTTTCACTGTTCTTAAGGTTGTACCATCGTACCCTAGAACCATGGTATTGCCATGGTTATCCTTCATACTATCCAGCCAGCCGTCAGGCCTAAATATAAGCTGACTATCCTTCTTATCTTTTACCACGTAATAACTGTCATCTCTCTTGCTCATGGTTAAATCTATGCCTGAGTCATCCTTGTATAAACCTGCGGTTGAATCAAAGGTAAAATAATGTATCGTTCCATCTTCATCCGTATAGGAAAACTTTGATAGGGTAGTATTATAATCTATTTTTTGACTTAGATTTAATCTCCAGCCATACCCATAGCCTATATCTGATTTTTGATTGTTGTTAAATATATGCTTTATGTTTATTGGCATTCTGTTGCCGCTTAAGCTGTAGTCTTCATGCTCAAATACTACATTTCCATTATAATCATTAACATATCCTGTACCAGCTTTACCTACATCCTGTGAATGATATGTCCAGTAGCTTTCAATACCGCTGTTGTTTACATAACGTATTGCTACCTCTGGTCTATATGGTTGAAATGAAGAATTCGTATCTGAGGAAAAGAACTCACAATAGCCTGAATCATTGTTATTCTTTAATAATAAGCCATAGTTATTTCCAGTGCTGTACCAATCTTTAACTATACTTGTTACATCCCATGTGAACATTTGTTCATAAGCTCCATGAACAATAGTATAGTCCTCTATCCTAGGATTATAATTAGATCTATATGCCCAGTTTATTCCCGAAGATGTCCATGCTTCAGTTACCTTATGCACATTTACTTGATTATATAACCCTGAATCATTCATAAGTCCTAGTCCAAGTACAGCATCGGTAACCATATCTGCTGGACCTAGGGTAGGCAAATCAAAAGATATATAGGTGTAGTTTACTCCAGAATCAGAAGCGTATCCTGTTTTTAGTTTATAGCTTTGATAGAAATTATCTGTTGGCAAACCAGATGATACGTGAGCATCCTGTATATTATGAACATCTGTTGATGTGAATACGTCTGGATCTATTGTAATGGGGAATTTTCTGCTTGGGTCATTAAGCCATTCTTTATCAGGTGATATTGTAAGCTCATAACCATTACCTGATTTTTCAAGAGAAAGTTTTATATTATTACTGTCCTCATGAAGGCTGTCATACATTACAGGTGCTTTCATGCTAAAAACTGCTTTATTT
>JAUZPI010000140.1 GCA_030706015.1 Bacillota bacterium | reverse complement strand
GCCAAAATGGTTGATAAATTACTAAAAACGGTTGATAAATTGGCCAAAATGGTTGATAAATTACTAAAAGTGGTTAATAAATTAGCTAGCTAAGCCTTTTTATTGATTTAACAATGTTTTCTATTGATTTAGAGGCTTAAATCGCGGAAAAAGCCCCACATTAATTAGCAGCTGCCTAAAAAAATTATGCAGTTGCTAATTAGTATGCTATTCCTTCGACTAAAAAACGACAGATAACTGTCGGTTCAAATAAAAATTATTAAATTAAATAGTTTAATTACATTATTTCGCCATCTTGCCTTCATCAATAAAAAAAGGTGCCTAACTTTTCACAAGCACCTTTCATAAAAGAATTAGAACTCAAGGTTTGGATTTATTAAAGGATTTTTTTAGATTAAAATAATTAAATTGAAAGTTCCCATTGATTCTGTTTGAATTTATCACAATAGATTACTCTATTATTTAAATCCCATGTCGCCTCACCAAAATACTTGTTCATAATGATTGGATGAGGAACTACTTGGATAATTTCTTTCCTACTTATAATTTCCCCTTCTTTATTATCCGCTATTTCCAAAAATATACTAAAAAAATCTATTTCATGCTCACACACCACATTGCATACATATTTACGATTTGGGCTGTACTTCTTTTTATAAATATATTTATTTTTATATTGCAGTTCTTCAATTTTTAAATATATTTCTTCAAATACCTTTGAGTCCCCATCTTTTTCTAATGATAAGTAAATTAATCCTTCTCTAATTAATTTGGAGGCTATCCTTTTTTTTTCAGTTTCCTCAGAAGAAAAATATACTTGGTAATCTAACTTTACTTGAATTGTAGCAATACCTGCTCCTATTTTTATCCTGTCGCTTTCATTTAAATCTTCTACACATTCTACAATAATTCGTTTAACATTTTCGGTTTTAACTTTTGGTAATAATCTAGTATAAAAAGAACTGATACAACTTGTCTCATTACTGAAAGCATAAGCTTTACTCTTAGTAATATCAGTTTTTGGACTTGAGTCCTCTACATTAAAAATAATATCCTGAGGGATAATCAAAATTAAATCTTTTAATATTGTCATTAGGTCACCTACCAATTACAAAATTACTTTCAATGTATTGTTTCCACTAAAGTCATAACAAATTTCTCTTTGTATTAAAGTGTTTATTTTATCAATTACCATTAACTTCTTCTATATCCATTTTCATCATCTTCTCTTCGAAGTTGTTTTTCTCAATCTTATCATAGGCTTATTGCACTAACCTGACACGTTTGTTTAAGTGCATTTCTTCACAATATCTAAACATTTATTTCATAAATATATACAATGTAACTAAATTCCACCTTTAAAAGTATAGTAATTAGTTTGGTTAAGGGTAGCGTCAGGAAAATGCGGATTTACAACATTAAGCAAAATTTAGCATAAAAAACCGATTCCCTTAAAACGTTAGTGAATCGGTTTTTTAATTTGGCATCTTCTGCTAACGCCCCTTATCGTTTTGTTTAAGTGGAAACTTTCACAAGCTAATAACCCTTTTAAATTTTAAAACTGGATATTCACTATTACTTCATCCTCGAACAGCTATGCTATTGTCTACATGGGAAGCTCTCTGTCTCAAATGGTGCAACATAAAAAGTATAAATGGAAGTACAGCTGAAAATGTTAATACAGCCAATACAATCAAAATAGGTAAAGTATCATACAACCATCCACCAATTAATGGCCCAATCATTCGGCCAAGCGCTGCAAAACTACCGACGGTTCCTTGGATAAATCCGTGCTTATCAGATGGTGTACTCGCTGACAAAATAGTCGGGACAGCTGGCCAAACCAATAGTTCACCGAAAGTAAGCAGCAACATCCCTAGCACGAACACAAAATAGCTATGACTAAACATTAGGCAAAAAAAAGACAATCCGAATAGAGGTATTCCGCCTACCAATTGCAGGGTCAATGATGGAAAACGTTTAACAAACCAATTAATACATGGTTGAAAAAAAACAACAGCTAGGCCGTTAATAGTCCACAACATACTGTAAGTACTAGTATTGAGGCGGATGAACTGCATATATACAGGAACGATTGTCATCCATTGCACATAAATACACCAGGCAATTCCATAACCTATTAATACTGTTACAATCGGTCCCCAATGTATCGCTGTATTAGTAGCAAGTTTTTGACCATCTCTTTTGTCTCGAGTTCCAGTATTGCTAGACGGAAAATAACTACGGAAAATAAATAGAGCAATAAAAAAAAAGATCAAGTTTCCAATTGCCAAAGCAATAAAGATGACTAAAAATGACCAATGAGCCAATAATCCTCCAACTGCAGTACCTATTGCTGTTCCAACATTAAAAATGACATAAATGAGATTATAGCCTTTCCTTCCTCCTTTTGGCCAAGCTCGCGTAACTAATGCATTAAATACAGGAAATGGTACATAAGAAAGGAATCCAAATACAGTAATCAATCCTGAATAAATCCAAAAGTTATGCTGCCAGATTATAAATGAAACTATGACCACTATGCTTATTAATGTATTCACTAACAATATCTTGTTAGCACCAAAACGGTCATACAACATTCCCCCGATAGAGTTTCCAAAAAAGCCTGCTAGAGAATATACAAATAACACCATTCCCGTTACAGTCATCGACTTGTGAAGTACACTGTGGAAATAGATTGCATTTACGGGCCACAGGAGAGAAAAAAAGACAATATTAACAAATACACCTATGGCAATTACCCACATTTGAATGGGAACACCTTTTACCAAAACTTTTATCTTGTTCATTTGAAACATCTCCTTTATAAGCTGTTGTCAGTTCATTTTGTACCACTTTTTTCCATAGCAATCCTAAGATTATTTTCATAGTATCATTTAATCCTGACATCTATTGTCAGTGTTTTGTGGTAATCTAAATAAAAAGCATTAAGGTGGGATTTTTTTGAGGGCAGACCGGCTGTTAATGGAGATAGGATTGTTACAAACGGAAGAAAAAGTGACTGCAGCGTTTTTAGCAGATAAGTTGGGTGTTTCAATTAGAACTATTTATCGAGATATAGAAGCGCTATGCATGGCAGGTATTCCTGTAATTGCGGAGCCAGGTCTTAGTGGCGGGTACTCTCTCCCTCAAGGTTACAAGGCATCCATGAATGGACTAATGCACATGGATAATTATCCCTTAGTATTACGCCAACTTGGAACCTTGTGGAAAGATCTTGAACTCAAAAGTATTGATGAAGCGAGTTTAAAAATACTCGGGAATGCTTCCGTATTACACAAACAACGTTTACTCCAATTTCGTGAGAGAATATTAGCAGATCAGACAGGATGGTTTACAGAAAACGCACAGTCAGATTCGTTTTTATTAATCAGAATGGCAGTGATGGACAATCAATCACTTGAGGTCGTGTATGAAGATGCGAGTGGAAAAATTCGTGAATACACCATTGAACCATATGGATTAGTCTATAAAGCTGGCGTTTGGTATTTAGTCGCCCATAACAATGAAAAGTTCAAAACTTATCGAGTATCTAGGTTTCTGGACGTTCGAACCAAAGATGGGAATTTTGTGAGACAGCAAAACTTTCTATTAGATGAATACTGGAAGAACTCCGTAATTCAGTATGAATCGTTAGGTGAACCTATAGAAGTTACACTTAGCGTTGCCCCGGATTTCATACGGGAAATTCCCCTATACCTTGGAGAGGAAGCCCGAAAGACTGTGCGCCTTGCTTTGCAAGACAGGAATTCAAAGTGGTATACAATTAATTGGACATTCGAGTCGATCAATACGATGACTACAAAGATACTTAGTATGGGACCATACGTACGGATTACTGAGCCTGTTTCGGCTGTAAATTTAATTTACAATATCATCGAAAAAACAGCTAGACTTTATCAGAAAGGTGAATCTAAACAGGGGTTTGGTGATACATGATGGATGAGGAAAACGAAATAAGTGACGAGGCTCTTCTTCTGAAAAAGCAAAGCTGACTCGTTCATTCGCAATAAATTTATAAAAGATGGTTAACCTCGGAAATTAAGTATTTCTAATCTCCCATTCTCAAAAATAATCCGTGGTGTGTAACTTTCCTATGGAATATGTTAGCATCCGCTAACATTCTACAAAACAACTTCAATCCAAACAAAAACAGTCCCAAACCCTTGAAACATAAGGATTTGATCCTGTTTTCTGTTCCTGTTTTAAAGATGACCTGTATTCTGTACCTTTAGGATACTCATTTGAAAAATTTCCATTATGAGTACCACCCTCCCAGTCTGAATACTTACTTACATCACCTAATTTCTTGCCAATTTTTTTGATCCGATATGTGTTTCTGAAACAACATAAAGGTTACCATCGTAAACAACAAAAGAAAATGCCCAGTCTGCAAAGGTCTTATAACAAGTACAGTACATCCGATTAATAAGACGAAAAACAGGCTAATTAACTTGCTCATTTAAATCATCCCTAAAAAATCAGACACATCAACTTTAATTACGTTGTTTATCCATTTGCCTTTTTAGACTATCAAGTAGAGAAAACCTTATGCAGCTATACTGCTACGTTAGCTCAAAAAGAAAAAGCAATACCCCTTATTGAAGTATCGCACCTGTTATTGGAACATAGACGCATATCATAAACCGAATACATCTATCTCACGAATGTAATAAAGTCAATATTAACTGGTTCAATACCATCTGCTCGAAGTCGTGAGTTAATCTGTCCTCGATGATAGTGACCATGCAATGCTACATGAGTTAAAATATCCCGTACAGAACTCTTAAACTCTTTTCCTTTACTATTTGTGTAGGATATTAATTTATCTAGGTCTGTATTTGCTAAATTAGTAAGAAATGTTGTTAAACTCTCTTCATTTTGCATAACAAGTTCTGCACATACTTCTATACCGACCTCTGACCATATGGGCAGTAGTGAACTGTCCAATCCTCGTAATCTAGTTATCCATACTTTTTCTGCAAAAAGGATATGAGAAAATAAACGGCACACCTCTTGATTTTCATCTTCAATACTTCGCAATGTTTCGAGAATACGTTGATTAGCCCAATTTAAATGTTCATACATCTTTTGGATAGTTTTCAATGAGAATCACACCACCAATGATTAAATTTCCCAATAGGATTTCCCCTTTTAAAAATCATTTTCCCTCCAGATTAATATTTCCATATAATTCCATTAAATTCGAGGGAAATAAAAGAATTCATATTCAACTAAACTGCCCGTTACTTTAAGTGCAATTGTTCACAAAATATAAATTCCAAAAACCCCCTTCTGTAAAAGGGAGATTAACAACAGCTATTTCTATTTGTCCTTCCTTGGAAAGTAAATGAATATCCCAAATAAACCTGCAAGTAAAAACAAAATAACGTAGGGAGTCGTGCTAAAGAATGTGTCCAATCAGTAGAATAAAGTTCCCAACCATAATTAATAAGAATTATAAAAAAACCCAAAAGAACCACCACTTTAGGTAATCGTTTCTTTTTCATACGTCCCCCTAAACCTAATAAATTTATTGGTATATTCTCCTTTTTCTATATTTATTCCTTCATCGACTAAACTGCTTCATTAGTTCAACAAGAAAAACCTGCCACGATGACAGCTCAAATTCTTCAACTCAAGCACCCTTTAGCTTAAGAAGTGTAATAAATTCTACTGTTAGTTGTAATTAGCAAACTCAACCATAAATGGAGTCATAAGTATCTTTCTCAATGAATAATTTCAAATTCATTGTCGTCATCTTCATCGTCATCACTGGTATATTTATAAAAAAAGGCAGAAATTCCATCTCTCATTGCTTCATCAAAGCATTTAATTAATTCCTCTTCTTCTTCAGTGTCTCCTTCATACATATCTCGACTTACAATAGATTGGTCTTCAATGCTTATTACTTCCCAGCCTTGATTGCTGACGTACTTTTTTCCTTTATTCAATGCTAATTTTATATTTGTTGATTTAACCCAACAGTTTACAAATGCACCTACACATTCTTCTCTTTCTGGATTATCTAAGTTCGGAATAGCTTCCAACTGAATGAAATAAATGGTCATAGTAGCCTCCAACAAAAAGGTAGGCGTTTGCTACCCTCTTATACTTAATATATATCTAATTCAACAAATATTTCTTAACATAATATTCCTTCTTCAATTAAACTGCCAAATACTTGAATAAGAAAAATGCATTGCTCTCTTATTGAAGCAAAGCAACTGTTTGTTGAGGAAGTAATATTTTATTTAAAAGTTATATCTTCTTCTAGTTCAGTTACCGAGGTAAATTGTTTAAAATCGCTTAGCACTTTTGAGAAAAATTCAGAGTCAACCTGAAATCCTCCAGTTAGTATATTTCTTAAGTTTATTTCAGCATTATATTTAATGTTTGATATGGAGTAGTAAGCTACTATATTACCCTTTTTATTGTAGTTCTCGAAAGTAATATTAAAATCTTCAGGTGACATAGCATTCAAAGATAATTTGCCTTGTCTCGTTCTTTCCAAATCCTCTAATCCAATAATAAAAGAAAGTAGATCCTCCAATGTAAACCATACACTGGTATTCCATCCTTTATATTTATTATCCAAAATTTCAATTGTACAAGACAAACAAGGTAATCGGTAATGAACATATTCTTCAAGTGTAAATGTTATATGTGAAGTTTTGTCGTCAGAATAAATTCTAAAATCATAGTCAGTTAAAGGTTTAAACATTATTTCACCTCAATCTTTTATTAATGAAAATCCACTTTTAATCTACCACTCATATTGATCTAAACTACTTCGTGGAAAAAGAAAAAGACTGTCGAAACAGCCTTAGCTTCTTGTATTCAAGCACCAGTTAATTGAAAAAATAATATGAGAAAACAAGTATAATAACAATTATTTTCAGCAATTTTCTAATAAAATTTTGCTTACTTCATCAACAGATAGAACTTTGCCAAAACGATTATTCCATATTTTGTAATTATAAAACTCATAAAGTTTTTCACCTGATAGATACTCATTATCAAAAGTTGTATTGGTTTGTTCTGGAATAATTACGTTATATCCATTATCAAATGCACTTTTCAAAGTTGCATCAATACAATATTCTGTTTGAAGTCCTGTCAAAATAATAGTATCTATTTTTTTGGTCTCTAAATATTCCTTTAAACCAGTTTTGAAAAATGCACTATTATATTTTTTTTCAAAAACCCTTTCACCATTATTAGGTGCTATCTCCTTATAAATTTGCCATCCATCAGTACCATACTCTAATTCTTCACCTATTCCATCATCATGTCGTACATATAACACTTCTTTATTAGAATCTCTTGCAATAGAGATAAGTCTTTTGATATTCCCAATTACTTTTTCCTCATTATATGGATGCTCTTTAATCAATGCTGTTTGAACATCAATAACCAACAAAACACTATTACTCATAAAACATCATCCTTTCACAAAAATTTAATGGACATTCTTATTATACGACCCTGCCCGTTACAATAAGAAAAGCCGCCTCAATGACAGCTCTGAACTTAAACTCAAATGTTCGTTATCTACGGTTACTATTACTCTAGAATTATCCAAAAAATTGATAGGTGTTTTTTCCATTTGCCTTTGCGTGATATAAGGCACTATCCGCATTTTTAAGTAAACTTTTTAAATTTTTGTTCTCGCCTGGCGGATAAGGGACAATCCCAATACTAGCTGACAAATGGAACTCCTCTAGTTGGGTATCCAAAGAGGATAAACGAAAAAGTATGGATTCTGCTTGGTTGCTAATTTCTTCTTTGCAAGATATATCAACAATGTTAATAACGAATTCATCTCCGCCTAGTCGCACTGCAAAACCATTCAATTGCTTTACAAAACTTTCAAGCCTTACAGCAACTTCCTTTAATACTAAATCTCCAGTATCATGTCCATGAATGTCATTTATCTTTTTAAAACCATCCAAATCAAGAAAGAATAAAGTTCCTCCGTTTGCGGAAAAGTCATTAAAATATTTATAAAGGAACTGCCGATTATAAATTCCTGTTAAAGAATCCCTATATGCAATACGTTCTAAGTTTAAGTAATAGGAAAACATCTTCGCTATTCTTTGGATCATTTTTATGCTCTTCTCGTTGACCTTCCTAGCATCTTGATGAACAGCACACAAAGTCCCAAATGCCTCTCCATTAGCAAGCATAATGGGAACCCCTAAATATGAATTAATATTTGCTTCAAAGAGTGCTTTCCTTAGGTCATCTAGGCAAGTTTCTTTACGTATATCTTCAAAAATTAATGGTGAATTTTGATCAAAATCAATTCTGTTACAAACAGTCTCATTAAGATCTATCATCATTCCTTCACTTATAAAAATATTTGTATTAGTTTCAGATAGTTTTAGTATGATTTGTTGTTTATCGGTAAAAGTGGTTAAGTAAATTAACCTGTCCGGCATAATTTCTTTTGCCAACGCT
>JAUZPI010000014.1 GCA_030706015.1 Bacillota bacterium | reverse complement strand
AGGTAAATACTCCTTTCGTAGACCCAGGCTTTACTGCATCAGATAATGTTGATGGTAATATTACAGGTTCTGTAACAACTGCAGGTTCAGTAGATACATCTAAATTAGGGGATTACACTTTAAACTATGAAGTTACAGATGCAGCTGGAAACAGTGCTTCCTTAACAAGAATAGTGCATGTAGTAGATACAATAAAACCAGTAATAACTGTTACAGGAAATAACCCAGCCACAGTATACTCTGGAAGTAGTTATACTGATGCTGGAGCAACAGCAACTGATAATTATGATGGTAATGTTACAAGTAAAATTGTAACTACAAGCAATGTCGATACAAACAAACCAGGTACTTACACAGTTACTTATAATGTAACTGATTCATCTGGAAATATTGCAGATACAGTTGCTAGAACAGTAAATGTAGTTCAAAATAATATGACCGCTAAAATTACTATGACCGCTAATCCAAATACTATTGTAGGGGATGGAATGTCAACAACTGTACTTACAGCAAGGGTAACAAACAGTAATGACGAGCCATTAGAAAATGTTACTGTTAACTTTTCAGCCATAAAGGGCAGCTTCCCTAATGGAACATCAGCAACAACTGATAAAAATGGAAATGCCACTATTGTGTATAAGTCTGCAGATATATCAGGAACTATAGTTAGTCAAGTTATGAAAGTACAAGCTATTGTAGAGGATAAAACTAGAGGTATATATGCTGATGGCTATATAACTATTACCTTTGAACCAGGTAGTATTAAGGGTGTAGTAGTAGATAACGAAACCGGTGAACCAATTAAAAATGCTATAGTTGAAGTTAAGAAAGATGATTTTTATACTAAAGTTATTACAGATGATAAGGGTGAATATAAAATAGCCGTGCCTGAACAAAATACACAATATGAAGTTCAGATAACTAAACCAGTTAAGATTGGAAATAATACAGAAATGATTACTTTCACTCAGACAGCTGTAGTAGGTAAGATTTCAGGAGATACAGCAGTAGCATATGACGGTAAGAATACTATTTCAGGTCTTATTCTTATAAAGAGCAGTAATGGTGATTTAAATATTTTTAATGGTTCAAATGGTTATAATTTTGAGGTATATGATAGCAACAACTCAAGTCTAGTAAGCTCTAATGCGTTTACTTCTGATAGTAATGGCGTATTTCATGCAGATGGATTAGAAAACGGTAAAACATATTCAATGGCATTAACTTATACATTCCCAAATGGAGAGAAAATAGTTGTTGGGAAAGCAAATTTATCAGTATCTCAAGACGGACAATTAAGAATAGGTACTATATTAATAGACCCATATGGAACAATTACAGACTCACAAACAAGTAAAATTATATCTGGTGCAAATGTAACCTTATACTATGCAAATACTGAGAGAAATATTGCTGAAGGCAATATACCAGATACAGCAGTAAATTTACCAGCACTTATAGGTTTTAAACCAGCTGACAATGCTAACCCACAAATAAGTAATGCTGACGGGCAATATGCTTTTATGGTTTTCCCTCACAGTGATTACTATATAAAAGCTGTTAAGGATGGTTATGAAACATATATCAGTGGAACAATATCCGTAGAAAATGAAATTGTTAAATACGATTTCGCTATGACACCAATAAAAGCAGCAGCAAATGTAGCAAAACCTACAGCAATACCTACAGTAACACCTAAGTCAAACAGCCAACTGCCTAAGACAGGATCACCTATAGATAACGATTTACTTATTCTTTTAGGTACTTTATTTATAGTAACAGGTGGAATATTAGTTATTGGAAAAAGTGTTCTGAAAAGAAGATAATTATATGTTTTAGAATTATAAAGCCTCGATTTTTTTATATGATAAAATCGAGGTTTTATTTTAGTATCTGATTTAATTTTATCCCTCTCATACATCCCATCTTCCATACAAAGTACTTACAAATCCAATAATAAGGTTATCATAAAAATATACTGTCCTTCTGATGTATCGTTAATGTACTCTTCCTCATGTTATATTGTTCAACTTTAAATTTGCTAGATTAAATTTAAAAGAATATAATATATAAGTACTTAAAAAATATTAGTTATTAGGAGGTATAGTCTTGGAATATAGAGTGCTAGGAAAATCTAATCTTAAGGTTTCTGTGGTAGGCTTTGGTGGAATACCTGTTCAGAGAATATCAATTGAAGAAGCTAAAACTGTTATATTAAAAGCTGAAGAACTTGGAATAAACTTTATAGACTCAGCAAAAGGATATACTGTTTCAGAAGAATATATAGGACATGCTTTAGAAGGAAGAAGAGAAAAATGGATACTTGCAACAAAGTCTATGGCTAGAGATGCAGAATCAATGAAAAACGACATTGAAACAAGCCTAAAAAACTTCAAAACTGATTATATAGACTTATACCAGATTCATAATGCTAAAACTAAGGAGGATTATGATAAAATCCTTTCTGAGAGTGGTGCTTATAAGGCACTAGAACAAGCTAAATCTGAAGGGAAAATTGGGCATATTGGAATAACATCTCATAGCTTAGATATTCTAAAGCTTGCTATTGAAAGTGGTAAATTTGAAACAATTATGTATCCATATAATATAGTTGAAAATCAAGCAGAAGAATTATTTAAAAGAGCTGCTGAATTAAATATTGGAATAATAGCTATGAAACCTCTAGCAGGCGGTGCTATCCAAGACGGTACATTAGCAATAAAATACATATTGGATAATAAGAATGTAACCACAGCTATACCAGGAATGGCTACTGTCAATGAAGTAGAAGAAAATGTTGCCGCTGCAAATAACTTCATTAGTTTAACCGAAGAAGAAAAGCATAAGGCCCTCTTAATTTCACAGGAGCTTGGTAGTGAATTCTGCCGACGCTGCGGGTATTGCGGCCCATGTCCTCAGGGAATTGATATACCTTCTATGTTTCTTTTCGAAGGCTACAAGAAAAGGTATGCTTTATCAACCTGGGCAGAAGATAGATACTTCAATTGCAGCAAAACAGCAAAAGATTGTGTAGAATGTGGATCTTGTGAAAAGAAATGTCCTTATAATCTACCTATTAGAAGTATGCTTAAGGAAGTAAAAAAATCCTTTAATGATTTATAAATATAGTTAATAAGGCTGCTGATATCTTTTATCAGCAGCTTTCTGCATTATGAGTATTTTTTACTAAAGCTCATGTTCCTCTTCACTTGGATCAAGAGAAACCATTAGATATGAAAATGGAAGTTTCTTTTCTAAGAATATAGTTTTCTTTCCATGACAGCCCTTTTTTATATGGATCAATTTTTCAACATCTATAAATCCTGTTATTGCAACTCCTCCTGTAATGCCATCTGTTGGGCATATATCGGTAACATCAGATATTATCCTCTTATCTATTTCTTCAACTTCAACATGTTTAATATGATCAGACATTTGAAATCCCCCTGTTTTATATTAATTATTCTCTACTTATAAGGTATGTATTTATTATGAAAATGTGATTCTGTATATCTTGCATTAATGGAACATACCTCCACTTAAGCGTCACCTGTTCTAAATAACTTGCCTATACACATATACATAAATTATCCTAGATACTATACTTTTAGAACTATTGTACAAGCTTAGCTTTCATGTATAAGCAAGTTTTTATTAGGGGGGTAACGAGCTATGAACTGGTTCAATAACTTAAAGATGGTACAAAAATTAATACTATCTTATATTATAGTTGCAATATTCATAGGAATAGTTGGTTCCATAGGGGTTATAAATATGAATAAGCTTAATAAGAGTTCGGTTTCTCTGTACAAGGAAGATCTCCTTGCCGTAAAGGATATAAGTGAACTTAAACAAAACTTTCTAAAAATTCATTCTGATATGTTGCTGATAATGTATGAAAGAGATAGGAGTAAACTTGATAGTCTAGAATCTGATATCCAAAGTATTAAAGAGCATGATGATAATTTATTAATCGATTATCAAAAAACCATTACACTAGATGAAGATAGAGCATTATATACTAAATTAACACAACTTCTAAAGGAATATAGAGATTCGCGTGGAGATGTAGTAACACTTATTGATGAAAATAAATATGATGAGGCCTTAGCAAGCTTCCCAAAAATGAATGAAAAGAAGTCTACACTATTTGATTTTCTTGACAAGTATGTTATTTTCAATACAAACTTAGCCGAGAAAGATTACCTTAATAATAATGTTATATACCATAATTCCTTCATCAAAATTGTACTTATAACTATTATTGGGTTATTTGTTGCAATATTATTAGGTTTAGCTATTTCCAATATAATATCAAAGCAAATAAATAAAGTTTTAAATTTTGCAACAGCACTAGGAAGTGGTGATTTAACCCAATCCATACACATCAAATCCAGCGACGAAATTGGAATTACTGCTAAAGCCCTAAACAGAGCGTGTGACAATATAAAGAATTTGATTTCAGATATAATAAATAGTGCAAATGATCTTAGTGCTTCTAGTGAAGAATTATCGGCTACTACTGAAGAACTATCCTCAAAAATGGAACTGGTTAACCAATCCACAGAACAAATATCTAGCAGTGCACAAAACTTAAGTTCCATCACAGAAGAAGTAAGTGCATCAACAGAAGAAATCGGTTCAACCACAAATCAGCTATCAACTAGAGCTAATGACACGGCACTTTCCGTAAAAGAAATCAAAGATCGTGCTATTAATATAAAAACAAAAGCTAAAAAAGATACTGCTGCAAGTGATATAATCTATAAAGAGAAAACAGCTAATATATCAAGTGCTATAGAGAAAGGGAAAGTAGTTAAAGATGTAAAAATAATGGCTGATTCTATTGCCAGCATAGCGGCTCAAACCAATCTTCTTGCTTTAAATGCTGCAATAGAGGCTGCAAGAGCTGGTGAGCAAGGGAAAGGATTTGCAGTTGTAGCTGAGGAGATAAGACAATTAGCAGAACAATCCTCTCACACAGTAACTAAAATACAAGAAGTTGTTATTCAAGTACAAGAGGCTTTTGCTAGCTTATCTACAAGTGGGAAGGATGTTTTAGGCTTCATCCAAGACACAGTGAATCCAAGTTATGAATTTCTTATGAATACTGGTAACCAATACGAAAAAGATGCTGAGTTTATTAATAACATAGCAAATAATATGGCAACGGCCTCTAAACAAATAAATGAAACAATAGAACAGGTTAGCATTGCAATGCAAAATGTTTCTCACTCAGCAGAGGAAACTGCTTCTGGCTCCAATGAAATCTTAACTAGCATGAATGAAATGACTACAGCAATTGCTGATTTAGCAAAATCAGCTCAAAATCAAGCTGAACTAGCACAAAATTTAAATTCTAAGATAACCTATTTTAAGATACAATAATTAATATAAATGCATAATAAGAGCCAGGGATATCTTCCCTGGCCTTCTTATGAATATTCTTATATCCTACTCGAACTTATCACAAAAACAATGCCCCCGCTACCCCTGCTAACGGTGTTTGCCCCCTTATTGTTGTTTGCTGCTTAATTGAAGTTTCAATAAGCAGTGCTAAAAATAGCAAGAAAGAAAAGGTTAAACTTCCAGTGGTACCAATCACCTTTAATGTATTTGCAAAGGTAGTTTGGCCAGGGGCTATCTGCTGTTCATTGGACTCTAAATAAGCGGATCTTATCAACATAGCACCGCCTATCAAGCTTATTATAGTAGAAAGTATCAATACATTATCTTGCTGGGTGCTGTTGGTTACAACTGTACTTAATAATATGAGTTTTCCTGCAAGTTGAGCTAGTGCTTGATAATCTGTGGTTTGGTTTTGATTAGAACTTTGAAATAGGTTATTTGTTTTATTAACTTCAGTATCCATAAGCAGGTCCCCCTATATACTATTATATTTTATTAATAACAGTACTGATACAGTAAGCCAATATGATTAATTGTTCATTCATTATCCTCACCGCCAAATCTTATCTTTAATACTTCATCCTGAAACTTTGCTCCCTTGATGGACAGACTTAGTAACGTCCTAGGAAGTGTTATGTTTCTTTTATAATTTCCTGCCTTTATTATTAGTTCATCTCCCTTTTGATTTAATGAGAGTTCTTTCTTATCCACAAAAGGCATTGATAGCGATAATATATATTCTCCGCCGTCTTTATCTATATGCTGGGTCCTTCCATTGTACTTTACTAAAATAGGATTTTCATCTTTAAATATCTCATCCCCCATTAAATTTAGCATTTCAAATCCTACTACTTCAGCTTTAAAAAGAGGGATATAGTATATAGGAATAGGTGAGAAACTTTCTACCACCATATCCTTGTACTTCTTTTGAACATCCTTCCAGACCTTAAAATATTCATCAGAAACATTATCGGGAATAACCTTATTTACTACTATAGCATCCACATTAAAGTCGTATAAATTAAGATAGGTAAAGCTTCTTTGAGCTTCTTTTATAACCATTTTTTCTGGATTAACCACTATTCTTATACTTGTTATTTCTCTATCTGAAAAAATTTTTTTCATCTCATCGAGTTGATAATATATATTATCTATCTCATCCATTACATCATTAGATGGCATAGGTACTCCAAGTAATGGCTCTGCTATAGGTCTAGCAAGCTTTATTACCTTCTTTTTTAATGGAAAAAGCTTTTCCATCCACCATCTTAACATTTCTGGAAAACTTAATAATGCAAGTGTTTCTCCAGTAGGAGCACAATCTATTATAATAGTCTCAAATCGTCCTTCTTTATAGTATTTAAGAATCCTAAGTAAGCTAAGTAAGTCCTCCATGCCAGGAAAAACTGTCAATTCTTCAGTAGTTATATCTTTTATACTTTTAGCTGTGAATAATGTAGTTAAATATTTTTGTACCTTTCCCCAGCCTTGTTCAACCTCATGAGTTGCATCAATTTCCTGGGCCCATAAATTTTCCCTTACCTCCATAAGCTCATTAGATAATTTCATATCCAAAGAATCTCCCAGGCTATGTGCTGGATCTGTACTTATTACTAATGTCTTAAAACCTTCCTTAGAGCTTTTCAGTGCTGTAGATGCAGCTATGCTAGTTTTTCCAACTCCACCCTTACCTGTATAAAGTATAATTCTCATAAATAACTCCTCCTTTAACTTGAAAGGCGAATACTTCGTAACTCGAAATATTAATTTTATTTAAAGCCCATTTCACATGGGCGTTTAATCTATTTGTATTTTCTTTAGCTTATTTACTTCGCTTGAAACTTCAAGTTTATCTTTGTTATTCTTGCTTAATATATCTGTAATTTTTAAAAGTATCTTCATTAAAAGCTGTTTTTCCTCTTCTGTTAGATTTTCAAAAATTATATTGATATACTTTAACATAACTTCTTTAAGTTCATTAACAAGTTCTTTTCCCTTATCAGTTAATCTAATTACAACTATCCTTCTGTCCTCTTCGCTCCGTTCTCTTTTTAGAAATTTATTTTTTACTAATCTATCTACCACGCCAGTAGTGGTACTCATAGGAGCATTAATATATTCTGCCAACTCAGACATAGTAATTTCTCTTTTCTTATCAATCAAAACTAATGTAAATAATTCCGACTTGGAGAACTTTAGGTCCAGCGCTATCCATTCCTCTGGATAGAATATCTTTTTCATATTTTCCATAAAAAAATCAAGCAGTTCTATATGTTCATTCATTTGTTCATCCCCCAAATACTTCATAAACCGAAATATCTATATCAAGACTACTCTTTTTAGATAGCTTTGTCAACATGAATTATTATATACAATATTAAAGTTTATAGACTTATGGTAATCACTTACCTTATATACAATCAATTGTTCTAGTTACATTCTAATATATTCACAACAAACCTGTAAATTACTTATAAAGCATGATATAATATAGTTTAATTTTATATATTAGGGGTGATTTCTTATGAATAAGTTTTTTCTGAAATTTTCTCCGTATATTATAATAACATCTGTTTTATTATTACATGTCATAGGTTATTTATTGGATGTTAGTCTGCACGGACGTTTTATTATATTTATATGGTCTGCTATTGCAATTATTGATATGCTGTTTGGATTTTTTTGTGGTAAGGCAATTCAAGGTTTGCATAAAGGTACCTTAAATGATACTTTAACTGGTTTAGGAAATAGATCTCTATTTTACTTAGAGCTTTCTAATAGAATGAATAACTCCTGTAAAAATGAATTTCCTATTTCTTTATTAATGCTTGATATTGATAATTTTAAGACAATAAATGATACCTATGGACATGCAGTAGGTGACAATGTCCTAGTAGAATTAGCGGATATATTAAAGAACAATACCCGTTCTACTGACACTGTTGTAAGGTGGGGTGGTGAGGAATTTACAATTATTCTTCCACGAACAACTGCTAAAGAAGCTGTTTTAATTGCTGAAAGAATAAGAAAAACCATAGAAAGCTATATGTTTTATTGTGGTGAAATTTCAATTAAGGCTACTGTAAGCATTGGAGTTTCCATGTGCAGTGATAAGGTTGATATGGATAAGGTTGTTAGTATGGCTGATAAAGCCTTATATAAGGCAAAGGAAAGCAAGAACCTAGTTATAGCTTGGACCGAATTACCTAGTTATGAACTGCAGGTTAACTAACATATTCAGTAAAAAAGATTACCTTGAGTTCTATTTATCCCAAGGTAATCTTTTTTTATAGAGTAAATCCAGATGTAATATCTTTTAGTTTTCTTGCCATTTCTGATAATTCTTCTGTGGTTCTTTCAATTTCATTCATAGTACTAAGCTGCTCTTGTATGCTTGCACTTATGTTTTCTGTGCTGCCAGCTACCTCGTTTGAAGTAACAGCTATGTTATTTATAGCTTTTTCTATTTCTTTTGTACTCTGTGCCTGCTGTTCATTCGCGTTATCTATTTGTTCTATTTGATTTACTATATCCTGTATATTTTCTATTATGTTTTGTATACTTTCTCCAACTTCAGAGGCCTTAGTAACTCCTTGAGATACTTTAGTTTCAACCTGACTTACTGAACTTACAGCAGAAGCTGATTTCAGCTGATTTTCCTTAACTAGGTTGGAGATTTCTGTTGCTGCATTATTACTTTCATCTGCTAATTTCCTAATTTCTTCCGCTACTACACTGAAGCCTTTACCAGCTTCACCTGCACGAGCCGCCTCTATTGCTGCATTTAGAGCTAGCAAATTAGTTTGCTCTGATATAGATGTTATTATTTCTATTATGTCCCCTATCTTCTTTGAAGAATCATCTAACTCACCTATCATTATTGAAACTTCCTTAGATGAATCTGCTATGTCAGTAATGGACTCAACAATTTCAGAAATCTTCGCAGCACCATCTTCTGCTGCATCCTTAGCCTTTTTACTATTATAGGCAGTGTTTCTGCTTGCACTTGAAGTTGCCTCGGAAAACTTTGCTGCTTCTACAAGACTTGCAGTGGTTTCTTCTGCAGCAGCAGCTCCATCTGAAGTATTCGCGGCTATTTGAGTAATAGTATTAGAAATACCATCAAGTGATTGTGTGGTAAGTGAAGTAGCTTGGTTTAAACGTTCACTTGAGTAAGACATAGTCTCAGCTGAGTCAGAGAACTCCTTTATTATTGAATGAAGCTTATCTATAAACATGTCAAAGCTGTTACTTAAGTCTCCTATTTCATCCTTACTTCTATATCCTATTCTTTGAGTTAAATCACCATTACTTTGAGATATTTCCCTTAACTTTGTAGTAACCCTTTTAACAGGAGCAGTAATAGCTCTTATTATTACTATCGATAATACTAGAGTTAATACTATGGCTACAGTAAGTCCAATTAATAATCCAATAACCGTTTTAGTATAAACAGTCTTACTATCATCGTAGGTTTGATTAGCTGCAGCAACTTGTTGATTAATAATCTTATCAAGTGAATCTGTTAAGGCTGTCTTTGCTGAATCAAAGTTTTTGACATCAGTAGGTCCCCCTTGTCCACCGTCTTTAGGTGGTGTTCCTTGTGCACTTGCATTTTGCTGAGCAGCACGTTCAGCTGCAGATGTTAAAAATGCATCCTTAGCCTTAATGAAAGCGGCATAATTAGTCAAAACATTCTTAAACTCAGAGTCATTTTTATAGTTTGCCATTTTCTTATCCAAAGTTGCCACACGAGCTGCAACATTATCTTGTGCAGTCTTCTGCGCACTTGTGTCAGAGGAGTCCATAAGCGAACTGCCTTGAGTTCTAATATATTCAATATCTGATTTTATACCCTCAAGCGCTATAATCGGAGCCATTCTTGAATCATTTAATTCTTTAATCTGTGAATTAACCTTTGATATCTGTGTTACTGAGGTATAACCTATCACTAGAAGAAAAATAAAAAAACTGATGGAAAGTAAGCTGATTTTCTGAGCAAGTTTCATATTTCTAAAAAAATTCATGCCTGTAACCCCCTAGTAAATTTTTATGTTTATGTTCATTCATCGTTGGCTTTAATGAACTGTTTAATTGTTTTAATTATAATGCTTAATTTGTTGCACAACTATCAAAACATTATGTGAAAATTATGTGATTAGTTAATAATAACTTATACCGGGAACTTAATTATAAAGCTTACTCCCTTGTTCCTATTAACTGCATATATTTCACCATCATAAAAGCTAATAATTTTTTTGGAAATAGCAAGACCAAGACCAAAGTTTCCTGTTTTGTCCTTATACATATTATCAAAAATGTGATCAATATGAGTTTCTTTTATATTTGGGCCATCATTATATATTTCTAACACAGCAAAAGAATCTTCTTCTTTCAGTGTCACTCTAATTTTCTCTTCAGCGTATCTAAGCCCATTCTCCAAAATATTCTCAATTGCCACTTGTATCTTTTCAATATTACCATTGATACTAAATTCATCAATTGCTAAATCCCATTCTATCTTACTATTGACTACTTCAAGCCTGCTTATAATATATAAAAGTAAATCCTGTAAGTTTACTTCCTCTTTTTCGTTATTGTTCTCTAAAACATAATCCAAGGTATTAAGATACAATATTTGCTTAACCTTCTTCTCAAGACTACTAGCTTCATCTCTTATTATCTCAGCTGTTTTCTCTACAGATTCTATATATACACCATCTATAATAGCCTCAGCATGACTCATTATCACCATAACTGGTGTCTTTAAGTCATGAGATATGCTTTGCAAAAACATCTTTTCTTCTTCGTCAGCATGCTGCAATTCTTTTTGCATGCGATTCATAGCGGCTACAAGCCTTCCAATCTCATCACTGCTTTTTACTTGCATAGGATCCTTCCAATCTTTATGGGCTATTCTTATAGTATAATCCTCAAGCTCCTTGAGTGGTTTAGAAATATAATTTGCCACCAGCTTAGCTGTAAGGAAACCAATGAAAATAAATACAACTCCTATAATCATTACAGTATATAGTAGGCTGTTATCCTCCCTATATTGCAAATATGAGATTAAATAATACTTACCTGAATCTCCATACTTAATTGGACTTACTATAAAAAGAAACTTCATGTTCTGATAGGACTCCGTAAACTCCTTCTCATATATACTGTTATCTTTGATAAAACTAGCCATCCACAACCTTATATCCTTATCATTAGGTCCAAACTTGGGTGGTATTGGAGGCATTCCCTTTCTATTATTAATGTTAATTATATTTGTTTTATTATTTTCATCCACGTTAAGAATAAAATAATCGCTTCCTCTAAGGTTCTTTAGTTCATCAAATCTATTAAAGGATTGATTAAAATTATCACTCTTTAATAATGTATCATGAACTACCTTCAAATCCTGCATTTTAGCATTTTCGTCAAACCGCCTAAAGGCCCCTAAATATAAAAAGGATATGCTGCATATAATTATTAATATAGTTATAGTAAAAGTTGCCCATATTCTCATGGTTAACGATTTAAATCTAAAACTTCTCATGATTTTAGCACCAGCTTATAACCGTACCCATATACAGTCTCTATATTAAGCCTATCTACTTTCTTTCGAAGTCTTCTTATAGTGTCATCCACCACTCTATCTGACCCGAAATAATCATCACCCCATACGCTAGTTAAGATTTGCTCTCTAGATATTACATTGTTCTTATTATCCACAAAATAATTTAATAATTTAAATTCCTTATTAGTTAACTGCACTTCTTCTCCATAAAGAAACACTGCTCTCTGCCTTCTATTTATTATATAATCTCCTACACTAAGGCCTGCTTCACTAGGTTCATTGCCTTCTTTGCTGTAAACTCTCTCTAAAAGCCTATTGGTTCTTATTACAAGTTCTCTCGGCAAAAATGGCTTCGATAGATAATCATCACTGCCAAGTTCCAATCCCACAACTCTATCAAGTTCCTCATTTCTAGCCGACATAAATATTACAGGTGTATTTTTGTTATTTTCCTTTACTGCCTTTATTATCTCATAGCCATTAATATCCGGCAGCATTATATCTAGTATCCAAAGATCAGGCATATCCTTTATTCTTTCCATTGCAGACCCTCCATCAGCAAAAGTAGTTCCCTCATACCCCTCTTTTTGTAAGTACTTCTCCAATAGAATATTTAAACTTTTTTCATCCTCAACAAGGTATATTTTTTTAGACAATTTCTTCACCCCCAACACATTAAATGATTATATCTAGTATATCTTAAAATTATTAAGACTTTATGTCATCTTTTATTATTTAATATTTTATCACATAAATTTCAAAATATTTCGGACATGTGATGTGAAAAATATGTGATTTTTACTTATTACATAGGGAAATATCTTTTAAATTACTAATAGAACTTGAATTTTATTCTGAGTACTATGATACAATATTATATATAAACAAATTTCTAACCTTTTTAAATACGTAAATAGGAGGGTACTAATGAGTCTATATGATACGCAGTATTTATCCATTGTAAAAAACATTATAAATAAGGGTTATTATAACCAAAACAGAACTGGTATCCCTACTTACAAACTGCCACATCAAATTATGCAATTTGACTTAGGGCAAGAGTTTCCTATTCTAACAACAAAATTGGTTGCCTTTAAAACAGCAGTTCAGGAAATGCTGTGGATATGGCAGCAACAAACTAATGAAGTTAAATGGCTTAGGGATAGAAATATTCACATTTGGGATAACTGGACAGATGACAAAGGAACCATCGGCAAAGCCTATGGTTATCAAATAGCAAAATATAAGCAGTTAGATAAGCTTCTAGATACTCTAACAAATAATCCTCAAGACAGAAGAATGATAGTAAGCTTTTGGAATATAGAAGACTTGCCAGAGATGAACTTACAGCCTTGTGCCTTTCAAACTATGTGGGATGTTACGAATGGAAAATTAAATTGTATGCTAGTACAAAGAAGTGGAGATATTCCCTTAGGAATACCTTTTAACACTACACAATATGCAGTATTGGTACATTTAATTGCTCAAGTTGCAGGCTTAAGAGTTGGACTATTGACGCATGTTATAAATAATGCTCATATCTATGAAAACCAAATGGAAGGCATGAAACTTCAGCTTTCTAGAGAAAATGATGCATTACAAGCACCAAAATTATGGATAAACCCAGAGATAAAAGACTTTTATGCTTTTACTATAGATGACATAAAACTCATTGATTATAAACATTTAGGAAAAATAGAAATGGAGGTGTCAATTTAGTGCTAAATATAATAGTGGCGGTAGCAAAGAATCTTGCTATCGGTAGAGATAACCGTCTTCTGTGGCATTTACCTAATGACCTAAAATACTTCAAAGAAATCACCTCAGGTAATACCATAATAATGGGGAGAAAGACCTTTAACTCTCTTCCTAAAATATTACCTAATCGTCACCACATAGTTTTAACAAGAGATAAAAATTTCAAAGTGGAAGATGATAGAGTAACTATATTTAACTCGGTAGAAGGTCTTATTTCTTCCTTAGATGATTCTAAACAATATTTTATTATAGGTGGCGGAGAAATATATAAGCAGCTTCTCCCTTTTGCCAATAGAATTTATTTAACAACAGTAGATAAAGAATATGATGCTGATACTTATTTTCCAGCACTTAACCTAAACCAATGGAAAGTCATAGACGAAAAGCAAGGGATAATAGACGAAAAGAACACCTTGGTTCATAAATTTAGCATCTTAGATAGGATATCTTAATATTGGTAGTAAAAAATAGGCTATAGAGATATTTCTATAACCTATTTTTATATTCTTATTTTTTCATAGAAACTGTAAATGCCTTATCCTTCATGATTTTAACATTTGAACCATCATAGGTTCCCACCATAATATTTCTACATTTTCCAACTTCGAATATCCTTATAGTGCAATTAGGATTTAAGTACTTTTTATAGAGTTCACTCAATCTTTTATCATCTTTTCCTTCTGATACCTCTTTACCATCTGCATTTACATATATTAAATTATCAAATAATTGAGGTAAAGCTTCCTGACCAAAATACATTTCATTATATTTTACTATTAAATAATCTCCATCTAAACAATAATCCTTTATATTAATACTTTTATCCTTGTCTATAGGTAATTCTATAGGTGATACGATATTAAAATCTACCTTAACCGCTGGCAATCTTTTATTATGGATTCCAGTCTTAATACTATATACTGGTATGACCTTGATACTTTTCATATCGCTATTTGAAATGAACATTGAATTCCACTCATATTTGCCAAAGAATCCGCTTGTCCCTGAAGAAGAACCCTCCCAATGTAATGCTCTGCCCTTATCATCGAAAATCAGAAAACTTAAATTAGCACCTTCACTTGAATTAAATTTCCCTTCACCTTTTATAGCTATAGTAAGAGGAGAAGCTACAACAGTAGAAATCTTACCCTTTACACCATTTATATCAAGCTTAGTATCTATTTCTTTATTAAAAGTCTTATCTGTTATTTGGCTTTTATCTATATAAAAGCTCACCCCCCAATCCCCTGACTTTCCAAATAATTTATCTATATTTATATCTACGTTCATTCTATTATCTATTTTATATTTAGACCAATCAATTTTTTGTAATACCCTAACTGTATGAGTATCAATTAATTCTGATGTTGCTCCCGATCCAGCATTTATTCTCTCACCATTAACTTTTACTGCTGTAGGTGAAAGGTAAATATCTGTATCTTCCTCTTTAATTGGTCTATTATTATTCCTAATTATAAAATTTAGACAGAGCTCATTACTATCTGCTACTGCACTTTCAAAAGTAACATCAATGCCCTCACAAGACTTTATCTTACCTATAGCCTGAAGATAATCCATATACTTACTATTTATACCAACTAAATTATTCTTAAACAACCGATTTACTACAGGAATACTTGTTGCCAGCGCTGGGTTTACAGATATAATCGAGAATACACAAATTACAATGATTGCAGCCGCTATAGATGCTCTTTTTATATTAATTAATCTTTTCTTATTCAATAAGCTTTTCACTCTTTTCCTAACTGCTTCAACTTCAACTTCGTCTGCAGGAATCTCCTGAAATTCCTCTTCATTTATATCAATATTGTTAAACACTTCATAAATATCTTTCACACTAAATCACCTCCAGGTTTAATCCAGACGCCTTTTCCCTCATTTTTCTTTTTCCTCTTGAAATTCTGTTATCCACTGACGCCTTTGTGATATTTAACTTCTTAGCTATATCTATGGACTTATATCCAAGAAAAAACTTTAAAATAAAGATCTCTCTATCAACAGGCTCCATATCATTAATTAGCTTTAGAACATTATTCCTGTCCTCTATGCTTATAAAATCTTCCTCAGCAGAATTTGCATTATAAATATCTATAGAGTCCATTATAGCTTCACACCTCTTAACTGCAGATCTATAGTAATCGATGGCTTTAAACTTAGCTATAACATAAACCCACTTCTTAAAATCTTCGTTTTTCCCATGAAACTTATTCGAATTATTCCATATAGAAAGAAAAACATCATTTATACACTCTTCTATAATTCCATCATCTTTAAGAGGCATAAGAATCTTAAAGATAGCTCCCTTTACCAGCGGCAAATATTTTCGAATAACATAATCTAAAGCATCTTCCTTGCCACTTTTCAGCCTTTTTACATAGTTCATTTCGTTACATTTCATAGAAACTCTCCTAACTAAGGGTATACTCGTAAAAGCTTTTACACTTTATATAACGTTTATCTACTGAAAAGTTATCATAATAACGGCGACTTTTCCAACAAAAAAATAAAATCACCAATTAGTTTGATTAATTAGTGATTTTTTTGTTTACTATTCATTCAATAATTATCCTTAAACCATCCAACTATATTTTTAATTCCACATTTATCATTTTCATCTTCTAATATAAAACTCCTTACGGCATTGTCAGCAACACTTATATCTACTGCTATGGAATTATGATCTTCCCCAACAATAATCGTTCCATCCTTTTTAGAGTCTTTTTTAGACTTGAACACCATGCCTTTAGTATTAAAATTACTTTCTATGGATCTTGTATTCTCGCATTCAACCAAGTTATTTATATTATGCCTTATCTCATCCAATATGTTCTCAAAATCCTCTGGATTTAGTTGACTCATATGTATACTCCCTTTCATACAATCTGTTAAGAGTTTATGTATTATTAGAAACTTTATTCCCACACAATAATAACCTGCTTTTATCATAGACATACTCTTACAATAAAAAAAAGAATGTACTAAGATTTAAACTTATATAAGACTTAATACATTCTTTTTAATATTTTATTTATCAAACTCTAATGCTGAAAGCGGGAATCGAACCCACGACCTACGTATTACGAGTGCGTTCAATTACAAAAATATACTAGTATATAAAGCTATATAAACACCTATAAATATTTATATAGCTTTACTTTAATCATTTCAAAAAATCTCCTATCATATAAAAAAATATAATTTTGCCAACGAAAATGCCAACATTTAACTCACAACCAAAATATTATTTTCATATAAATACTTATTAAAATCCGTTTCTGTAATTATATAAATAGGCCCTATAGATTTAGCTCTTAAATTCCCGTTTCTAATCTCAGAATATATATACCTCTCAGTCACTCCTAAGTATTGAGCAACTTCTTTAATCTTATATATGCCTTTTACACTAACTTCATCAATTGACTTTTTCAAACTTTTCATCCTTTCGTTAACATGCTCTATATTCATAATTATACTACTTTCACGTTTTTATGCTATTATTTTCGTTCGTGAAAAATATACATTTTATATATCCTTTAATTTCACTAAATTCCAATTGAAAACATTATATCGCTACCAGCGATATTTCTATAATCATTCGACATGTTTCAACACAACTAAAATGAAATTTTACATATACTTAATATAACTCTTACAATTTTTCAAAAACGATAAGTGAGGTACATTATGGAAATATACGAATTGATAAGAAGATATCGAATTGATAACAACATTTCTCAGAAAGATCTAGCGAAATCGTGTGGAATATCTCAGAACTATCTTAGTGAAATTGAACATGGACTCAAAGAGCCTAGTCTAGAAGTTAAGCTTAAAATAGCAAAAGCATTGAACGTTTGCCCCTACAATCTAATTCATCTTTGTGACCAATGTCCTAAGAAAGATTGTCAATGGAAATTTTTTTTACACAATTAATAACTCCTAGAGTTATTTTGTATCGAATTAAACATTAAAATGCTTTTTAGCGTTACAATTTCTCTAAATTACTTAGGGGGTTGTAACATTATGATAAAAATTCATCTTTCAAGGATATTAGGAGAAAAAAGATGGACTCAGGCTGACTTAGCTAGGAAAACAGGCATTAGGCAGAATACAATTGGCTTGTATTATCATGAGCTGATTGAAAGAATGAACGTTGATCACCTAGACAAGATATGCGAGGTTCTTGATTGTTCAATAAACGATCTAATAGAATATATACCTAAGAAGAAGTAACCACCCCTGTCACTCCATTGTAGGGATGGTTATTTTTTCATACATACGAAATAGACATAGTGTCCTTATTATTATTTAACTTTGCGCATTGTTGTGTGGACAAAGTGTGGGCAATGTAAGCTGTTTAATTTTATAACAATATGTCAATACTTCTCCTTATGGGAGGTGCTGGACATGTTGTATTTATCGCTGGAGTTGCTAAGTGTTGCAATATTATTACTTATAGTTTTTTTCATAGTGTGTCTAGGATATATATTTATACTACTTGGTATTAAAAAGAGTATATAAAAAGGCAGTAGCTATTTGACAGCTACTGCCTTATCTTTTTTCTATTATTAATATATCATTTGGACTACATTCTAAAGCATTGCATATTAGTTCCAGAACCTCAAACTTTACTGAAGTTGTTTTTCCCTTTGAAAGGTTAAATATGTTAGGATATCCTATGCCTGTCTGTTCAGCTAACCAGTACATTGTTTTCCCCTTTTTTTCTAGTATTTGATTCAAGTTAATTTTCAACCCAATCACCTCTACTCTATTATATGAATATTATATAATTTTTTCAATATATTATGTTTACATTATATAATACATACGTTATAATGAATTTATAAAGAAGCGTTAAATTATTGAGGTGATGAATATGAAATATGAGTTTTATAAAGATGAACAAAGTGGTGAATTAGTTTTTAATTATACTAATTTAAGTTTTACGCAATCAAGCTTTATTCAGTTATCTATCTCAGCTAAAATAGATGAACTTAAAGAAAGTATTAAAAAAATTAAAACCTGGATTGAATATGATAAGGAAGCTCTAGAAGAATCAAAAGTATGGGGACTAATGTTAAGGGGTAATGAAAACTTATTATCAGAATTAGAGGAAATGTATAGTAGTTTTAATTAGTACAAGAATGATATAAAATGACATGTCATAACCTTATTATAAGTTTTGACATGTCCTATGTTATTTAAAAATATTTTATTTTTTTATTGTATCTAATCAAATTGTGATATTTAAAGGGCTTAATAAGTGTTGTTACAAGTGAATTTTGAAATGTTAAGTAATTACTCTATTATAGCTTTTTTATTTCTACAGCCTACAAATGGCTTAAAGTAAGGGTTTCTTGCAAAAAACAAATAAAGTTGATACTCCAAAATATCAACTTTATATTTTATTTAATTATTAAGTGTGCTGGAGAAAAAGATTAGGTATCTAATCTCTAACTCCGTTAAGTAAAAATTTAAAGCTTATTTATTAACATTAGTCCTATTAAAAATATTAATAACGTACTAATCCATAAATAGCTTGGAATATGGATTAAGAAGCCGCCACATTTAAACTCTAGCGTTACATAATCCCTTTCTCGAGCACACTTATGCTTCATAGGAATTCTCCTTTCTATATTAAATTTTCAAAGAACATTCCATATGCTCTTTAATATATATACTAACATACTATATGAATCCAATAAAACATGTAAATCATGGTATAAGAATCACCCTTGGCCTTATACTCCAAGGAATGATTCTTGTTTTAATTATCTTAACCTTATTCTTTTTCCTCAATGTCAATTTTACCGCTTTTTATATCTGATAGCAGTAGCTTTTTGTCAAAGTGTAGATAGAATCTCCAATTCTGATGAGGCATGTATATCCATGTCTTAATTCTATCACCACAATCTAAAAACCTTATATCTTGTATATCATAAAATGTTATAGGATATATTTCTTTATCTCTGCTAAGAAAAAGAGTTAGAAACTTGTACCCGAGCGAAAGTTTATAGTCTTTAAGTTCATAAACATCGTTATCCCCCTCTTTTCCTACACGTCCGTTTGTAATTCCAATATCGATTCTCTGGTTAAGTGTTGCATATAAATATTTATCTAACATTAAATAATAATCAACCAACTCTGATTCTCTTTCTTCCGCTTCCTTCTTCTCCTTTTCTTCCTTTTCAAGCCTAGAGAAATAATCTGATATAATTCTGTTTACCAAAAATTTTGCCTCATCATTATTTGCATCTACCTTTTCTAGAATTTTTACATAGTTATGTTTTTCTATAGTTATCGCTTGTCCTTTGTCTGATATCAGATTCAAAATTTCTTTTAATATTTTCATAAAACCAGCCCCTTTTTATTTCGTTGCTTTTCGTAAAATTAGGAATTATTTATTATATGGTAAACTATTTTCTCAAATTAGACAAGTATTTACAAAATAAACATAAAACCTGAATGAAAAATATTCTGAATATGAAACTCCAGGACAAAGGTTAAAATTCTTGTAGTTTGTTTTACAGGATGATGAGAAAGAACTAGGAGAAATGCTCAATGCTTTTTAAATAAAAAAATCCCAGGATTAGCATTAAAACTAACCCTGGGATTTTCTATTGTGCGTACAAAATTAACACAATGTACTGATGTTTGTAAGTTGCTAACCTTTGGTATGTGGACAAAGTATGTATAGTGTAGGTAGTTTAAAGATTTAGTAATGCGTCAATACTTCTCCGTATGGGAGGTGTTTGACATGTTGTATTTATCGCTGGAGTTGTTAAGTATTGCAATATTATTACTTATAGGTCTTAGTTTATGGTGTTTAGTGTATATAATATTTCTGCTTGGAATTAAAAAAGATATATAAAAGGCAATAGCTGTACTAGATGCTGCCTTATTTCTCTTCTATATAATAATATATCGTAGATGATGATATGTACTAGGGTTATTTGTATGTATTTTTTTAAATTTTCTCTATCCAAACATAATATTATGTAGTTGTTCTATTTCTGTAATTGCTTCATTATCAAAACTCCCCTTATGCCATTTTGAATCCAAAAGCCTATAACTGTACCCACTGCTGCAAACATCACCTTTAATACTATAATTTTGTTGCAAATACTGCTGGGAACTATTTCTGTGAAATTTGCCTAGTGATACAAAAAATATTTTTTTAGCACCTTCTTTAATTAATAAATTTCTTGCCGCTTCAAACGAAGTTCCATTTGTTAAATAATCATCAAACACACAAATTGTCCTGCCTTCCAACTTGTCTTTATATATATTATTTATAACGATAGAATCAAAGTGCCTATCACATGGTAACCTATCTTTATTATACTTATATGATTCGTGACTTTTCCAGGTCTTTGTATGCCTTAATAGAATAGGTTGTTTTTTTCTGCCATTCATCAATTCTCTTGCTTTTTCCTTAAACTCCCACATATCTTCATTAAGGTTTAGTCCAGATGAAGGAAATATAGCCCAATCATTAATTTCTCTAAATTCAGCATTATTACTTATTGCTGCTAAAAAGTGATATAGTAGTACCTCATAGTATTGCTTATCACCATATTTTAGAACGCTCCTAAACCCATCGATCATTTCTTTTTCTTCAGCAGAGCGAGTAGTAAATGAATTGGCATTGGTTAGCGATAATACAGTAGTCTTTTCATCCAAATCCAGCCTATAAAACCACTTGCTCTGATTCTCAATCACATTAATAAGCTTCTCGAGCTTTGATAAGTTATTTACTTTGACTCCATAATTTAACACCCTCTCATCGAAATTACTGCACCAATTAGGCACTATGTAAAATAATTTATTTGCAGAAGCCATAAATAAATCATGTTCCCTATTACCTACAACTATAAAATAATGTTTTTTGGCTTCATTTTGTTTCAATAATGCCTTAACTCCGTTTCTGTTACGAAATAAAATATTTTTACCATCTATATTTATCCCTTTAAGCACATCTACCTTTGAATCATACTTTGCAGTAAATAGTACCTTGTCTCCATTTATGATAAGCCTGTCTAACATTGATGCAAAGTGAGTTTTGCCTTCATTTGTTAAGTCAGTATATGAATCTGTAGAAAAAACTATTATTTTATTCATCACTACTTCCTCCTTTGTCTTTATGTCCAGACACTACATTAACAATAATAGTATTGAAAAATTCCTTTACTGATAAATTATTGTCGGATAATATTTGTTTAAAAATATCATATATTTCCCTATTAACTGTTATACCAGACTTTTTATCATAGCTAAGCTTAATAATATCATCTAGTGTATCCATTGTAATATTGCATGAGCTGTATATCTCGTTAATAGATTTATTTTTAGCCTGCATAATCTTTTTAACATCATTCATTACTGTGAAACCTAATTCTTTTAAGATTGTATCGTAGTCATCTTTACTCTTTATTCCAATAGCCTTCTTTTCAAAAAGCAAATCTGTAAGCCCACTAGATTGTATATCTTTTCTAACAGGTATAGGACAGAATACTTTTCGTTTTTGTTCAATTGCAAAATTTACGGTATGCATTGTCCCACTTTTAGATTTTGCTTCAAATACAACAACCCCTTTTGATAGCCCACTTATAATTCTGTTTCTCTCCACAAACCTAAACTTATCTGGCCTAGTTTTGACTGGGTATTCTGATATTAAAGTACCTCCAGACTTTAATATGTCTTCCATTAATCCTTTATTCTCTTTTGGATAAATTGTATCAAGTCCATGGGCTAGTACTGCAACTGTCCTCCCTTGACTCTTTAAACAAGTGCAATGAGATTCAGCATCTATTCCCATCGCTAAACCACTTACAATAATAAAATTCTCTTTAACCAAGCTTTCTACTATTGATGATACTGCTCTAGTACCAAATTCTGTTGGTTGCCGTGTACCAACACACGCTATTGCTTTTTCATCTTTTTTAGTGAAATTTTTTCCTTTTAAATATAATATTGCCGGTGGATTGTCTACACTTTTTAAATTGTTAGGATAAAATCTACTATTAATTATGACTACCTTTATTTCCAACTCCTTACTTACTCGTATAATTTCCTCTGCTTCTTTTATCTTTTCTGTTATCAGTTTATTATTATTTAAAACATCATGGTACTTTGATAAATCAATATTATACTTATACTGTAAATTAAAATACTCACCTGAGAGTAGGTTCTTCACTTGCTTTTCAGGGATAAGTTTTATTATATCTACCAACGTTCCGTTATTTATTCCCAGTAACTTGAGTGCAATGTAGAACTTTTTAACCATTTATATCCCCCTTCCGTCATTCAATATATTAATTATTTATACATAATATGGCATATTTCTTAGATATTATATTACTATTCTACTATTATACAACTTATTCCTTCAAAAAGTAAAAAAAGCCCCTAGGACTTATAGATAAAATCCTAGGGTAATTTCTAGTCTACTACAGTTTACGAAACTGTATTTTGAATTGCTGTAAGCTTATTATTAAGCTGTGTATTTTGGTTTTGTAGTTCAGTGTGGGAAATTTGCAGCATAGATAATTGTTTCTGTAAATCTGCCACAATTTTTTGTAATTGTGCTCTTATTTGATCATCAGCTTTTGAAGCGTAGATAATATCCTCTATCCCACCATCAATATAGCTTTGTAAATTATCTGTTATGTCTGTACCTATAAGCTTGAGTGCATTTGTTACATAATCAGTAGCTTTTTCTTTTCGCTGATCTGCAGGTAATCGTCCTGATACAAATAGTTGTTCAGCAAAATTTATAGCCTTCTCAAATAGTTTATATTTTTCAATGTAAGCCAATATAGCAGCATAACTGTTAGGTACAAGTTCCTTTATTACTCCTGCTGCATTATCTAAGTTACTAGCCACCGTTTCGGCTTCTTTTACAACTGTTACTGATTTAACACCTTTAGCTTTTAGAAAAAGAAATAAAGCTGTTTCTGCTGCACTTGCAATACCTATAATTAATAAAATTTCGATTAACATTGTTCATTCCTCCAATATTCTAAATTTAGAAAGGACTATAGAATAAACTACAGTCCTAAAAGTGCCTTCCAGGTATTTTGACCGATAGCCCCATCCTGGGTTAATCCATGTGCCCGTTGAAAATTAATAACTGCTTGTTTAGTTAATGGCCCAAAGTCTCCATCTGCTGTTATTCCTAATCTCTCCTGAACCCACTTAGTTATATTCCCCTTAGTACCCTGCTTTAGCAAAGGGCAAGCCGCTAGAGTTTTAGGTCCTGGTATTCCATCTACAACTAAATTTCCAAGCGCTTGGCGATTTATTTCTGCCTGTAAAGTGCTAACTGAAGAATTAGAGTTTACTACTTGTACTACTGGATCAGTTGCTACAGATTGTCCATTAATAGCCCTCTGAATATCACTTAAAAGCATGTCCCACGACTTTCCGTATTCCTGAAGAAATGCAATAGGATCTTCATGATTTGTCTCATGAAATGTCATTGAGCACCAGTAGTGGCTAAAAATATTGTTAGCATTCCAATTGTATCTCTTGCAAATACTTGCAGCTAGTTCCACGGTATTTTGATAAACTGCATTAAATTTAGCAGTATCATGACCATAGGGCATGCACATTTCAATACTTAAATATCTGTGGTTTGCAGTAGGACCAGCGTGCCAAGCAACTTCATTTTCAGGTATGGTTTGTATATCTGTAGTCCAGTCTACAAAATAGTGAGCTGAGGCTGCTACATACACTCTATTGAAGTAATCCTTGTTGTTTTGGGCAGTTGCCCCTTCATTGTCAGTGTCATGGATAACAAGTCCAATTGGCGAAAGAGCTTGGTGGCTCCTGTTATTATTTATGTACTGCTCACTTACAGTTGTAGCTTGTACATTTACAGGCATAAAAAAAGCAGTACCACTTAGTACTGCTGCTAACATTAAAGGTATTAATTTTTTACTTAACAAATTAACCATCTCCTATTTATTTTCTAAAGAATCTATTCTATGGTGTGCTGACTTTGTGGAATCTTCTACCCTGGCTATTCTTATATCCATGTCCGCTATCTTGCTAGATGTATTTCTTAAGTCTAGCTTAATATCATCTACATTTTTGCCTATATAGTCTAGTTTTGTTTCAAGTCTAGTATTGCAAGCAGTATCCTCCTTCGCCTCCTTCTTTGCATAATTCAAGGCACTCAGTAAACCTACTGCTGCACCTATAATTGTACAAATAACCCCTATTGTTGCATTGCTCATAATGCACCTCCTTCTAAAATAATAGCTAGTAAATTTAATTACTAGCTGCTACTGGATAATTATTAACTTGTGGCAATATTTCCAAAAATACACTATTCGGATAATTATCAACATTAATTTTGAAATTACCGGGATTTCTTAATACATTTTCATCATCCGGTAAAAGAACTTCATCCCATATTAATTTAAAGTCAGAAGCTTCATCTCCATATAACACATCCATAGTTTGTAGTTCTCCACTGAATATACCTTTAATAATTCCTAATCTTTTATTAAATACTATTGTCAATTTTATCATTCCTCCTTTATGCTACTGCTACATATGAAAAAGTAACACTATTGTTAACACCATAAGTACTTATAATACCTACATAAGAAACATATCCATTTGAATAGGATGTAGTTAAATAGTCGTGACCCATGCTATTATACCCACTAACTGTGAATTTTCCGTTTGTATAGTCATAAGAACTAACATAGCATGATATATAGTTGAGATATGAATCAGTAGTATTGTTCATCGTCCCTTGAATTGCAACAGATACTACAAAAGTTTTACCCTTAAATTGACTAGGTAATTGTATTGTAACAGAACCATTTACAGTTCCAGATCCAGTCGCTGTTAAGTAATGATAATAAGTATTTCCGCTACTTGAATAACGGGTTAACCCTGCTGCCTCCATCTTCGTATAATCACCATTACTATGGGATACCTTTAATCCACTACTATCAATTGTAGTAACATTACTTGCTATGCCGTTAAATGCAACCTGAACTTGTGAAGCCGACTGAGATATAATGCTCTGAACTCCGTTACTGTCAACTTTTGAAGTTATCTGTCCCTGCAGAATAGATATGCTGCTTTCGGCAGTAGTAACCCTAGAGGTAACACTGGTCAAATTTGAGTTTGTAGTATTTATTTGGCTTTGGGTATCCTCAGGAGCTGGGCTCCAATCAGTTGCTTTATTGCCTACTTCTAATTGTATAGAATGAATATATATAGAACATCCACTAGAATTACCGTAAAAAGAAAAATTGTAGTTCCCAGTATACGTGAATGTATAACTATATTGGGTATAAGTCGAAGTAACATTTATTGTAGATCTTCCACCTTCCCATCCATAATACAAAGATCCAGTTCCTTTTGCTCTAATTGAAATTGTATATTGTTGTCCTAAAATCATAGGAACTGTTGTACTTGTATAAGGATACCAATACCCACCATTAAGAGCAGTCAAATATATGCTATATCCACTAGGAGAACCTGAATCAGCTATTAAACTCCATCCACTTCCATTAGTATTCCAATATGTAGTTAGACCACCTGAAAAACAACTGTTTCTAATTAAATTTCTTCCACCAACTTGAATAGAATTTATGCTATTATTAATATCAGTTTGAGTGACCTTTAGGGTTATTTGATTTTGTAGTACAGATATACTACTTTCGGCGGTACTTATTCTAGTTGTAAGGGAAGTAATAGACGTATTCACAGTTGATATTTGTCCATCTGTATAACTCTTAGAAGAATTAGTAGAATTAGTCTGCGCTGTGTTAATAGAATTATCCACATCTTCTGTTGCAGGTGTCCAGTCAGTTGATTTAGAACCTTGTTCAAGTTTAACCCATGCGACCCAAAGCTGTGAAGCAGTACCACTTGTTTTTGTACCATTATTATCAATTCTAAGGAATGCATAGGTTTCATCGGATGCCGTTGTAAATGTTGCAGTAAATTTTTGATATACAGTATTAGTTTGTGTACCAATAATTGAATGAATATAATTGTAACTTCCACTTGCTGTGCTTGATCTTCTGCCTAGAATATATGCATCCCAACCTACAACATTACTATCACCACCAGCCACAACAGTTATAGTATACGTGGTATTAGGAAGCAGACTAAAATCACTTGTGTACAAATAAGTCTGTGGTGGCGTACCAGTACCGCTATAATAGTTTGAATTTAGGTTAGCTACAACACTACCATAAATTGTATCAATGCCTGTTTTACTGATACCAGTCCAATTTGCAGTTCCTAATCTAAAATGACTATTTTGGATGATATTTCTTCCACCAATTTGAATAGTGCTTATACTATTATCTATGTCACTTTGTGTTACCTTCAAAGTTATCTGGCTTTGCAACACGCTTATGCTGCTTTCGGCAGTGGTTATTCTTGTAGTAAGGTTTGTAACGCTACTATTTACAGCTGATATTTGACCATCTGTATAGGTTTTAGCCGAGTTAACAGCATTATTTTGAGCATTAGCAATATTATTTGAAACTGTAGTTTGATAGCTTGTAAAATCACTGGTAGCTACTTTCAATGTTATAGAATTATTGAGCTGAGTTATTGAACTCTCAGTGTTTGTAATCCTTGTTGTAGCGCTATCTATCTGTCCTTGTACATCTTCTGTTGCAGGTGTCCAGTCAGTTGCTTTGTTACCCTGTTCTAGTTTAACGTTACCGAAATACGTCAAAAAACCATTAGCGTAATAAACTGCAGTAGCACCATGTATAAATGTACAATGGTCAAAAGTAGAAGGAGTAGTGAATGTGAAACTTTGTTTACCTGATTTAGAAAAATCATAACTAAATACTGTTGTTGACAATACATTATTAGAACTATCATAATAAGTAATATTTGTATAAACATTGCTTACATTTTCTTTAGCTAGAGTAAAACTCATTGTGTATTGGGTACTCTTGGAAAGATTTAAATTTTGCTTAATACCCGAATCTACTGTATCGTGTCCGATATACAATGTCCTGGGAGAATTATATCCAGTATTACCCTGACCTGTATATATAACTGTCCTAGCTCCAAAAAAGTTCCAATTTGTAGGAGCAGTACCACTGCCTCTAATAACACCTTGGCTGAAATCACCATTTTCTATTAGATTCCTACCACCAACTTGAATAGAATTTATGCTATTATCAATATCAATTTGAGAAACTTTTAGAATTATTTGATTCTGAAGCACACTTATGCCGCTTTCGGCTGTGCTCATTCTAGTAGTTAAGGCCGTTACATTACTATTAGTAGCATTAAAGCTATTTGTAATACTCGTTTGATATGTTGTGAAATCACTAGTACTTACTTTTAGAGTTATAGAATTACTTAATGCAGTGATCTGACTCCCCTGGCTACTTATAGTTTGTCCTTGAGCTGTTACTGTAGTATTTAAAGCACTAAATTGTACATCTAAGGTACTGTTATTTACATATATTTTAGACCCTTGAATAGTTGTTGTTGCACTATTGTTAATAGTAGCTACAACGCTATTAATATCTAACTTAGTGCCACTTATATTGGCATCTAATCCTATTTTGGCATTATTTATACTTCCATCAGTTATCCCTTCACGCCTAACCCCTGTTTCATCTAGGAGTACTGTAGTTCCATCAGCTCCACGAACTCTAAAACCATAGACGCTACCATCACCATTAACATCACCCAGTGCAACCCTTTCATATAAACTTGTAGCCCCTGCAAATACTTGAAGTCTATTGCCACTTATCTTAAGTCTACTATTAGATCCAGCTATTGTTATTTGTGTGGTATCTATTGTTCCTGCAGATATTTTTGAAGCCGATAAAGAACTTATTTGAGCTGACCCTATAGCTCCATTAGCAATTATGCTTGAACCAGCCTGTATTGTACCTGCTGCTAGGTTGGAAGCTCCTACATTTCCAGCCAGGAGAGTATTTATACTAGCAACATTTGCTTGCAGGTTAGTTATATTAGCATTAGTTGCGTTTAATTGGGTTATGGTTGCTGAGTTAGCTTCCAAAGTGCCTATCCTTGCATTCGTGGCATTCAAATCTGTTATATTTGCTTTATTCGCTGTTAAATTATCTATTTTAGCATTGCTAGTATTAAGTTGCGTTATTGTAGCACTGGTTGCTTCCAAAGTACCTATTCTAGCAGTTACAACGCTCAAATCCTGTATGTCGGCAGTCATTATACTGACATTCTGAACCTTAGCCCAATCGACGGCATTGATTTTTGACCCTTCTACCATTCCGTCACTAGTTGTAACGGTATCTACAGTATTAGAAGTATCTTCAAATCTAACATTTAAATCCTCTAACCTTGCTATTTTGTTTGCAATTTCAATGGTATTCCTTTCAGGCTCCTCTGGATATTGCGTAATTTTAACTATTCTCTGCTTTTCCTTAGCATTTTTACTTTTTGCTAGTAATGTAATGGTATCTCCTAAGTCATAATCTAATATTGAATACTTACTATTACAACTAGCTAAATCAATAATATTTGCTTTATAAGCTTTTAATGGCTTTGATAGATAATCTAATCTTACAATGGAATCTTCAAGCAACTCTGAGGCTACCGTATATCTATTATCTTCCCAATATGCTGTAATCACCTTATTACTATATTGCTTGTTTTCGACATAGTTTTTACCACCATTTACACTCGTTATGGTAAGGCCATTATTTCCAATTGGTATAAGCCTTGTAATATAACTGTACGAATTCCTTTGTATATCAATCTTAGAAAGATTTAATTGCTCAGCAAAGTATACTCCCTTATCAGTCCCCATAGATTTATATAGATATACTTTTTTATTTATTGCATCAAATGTTATCTCACATCCAAATGTTGTCTGTATTTCTGCTAATATGTCATAAGCAGTGCAATTAACCTTTTTAACACTTCTTTTCTTAGTAACATCACATGAGCCAACCGACCATCCAGTTCCTACTAATGCAAAATTAACACTATCTACACAAGTTTGAGATACTGCTTCATAATGATCTACTGGAGTTCCTTTAATACCTTCTACATTTACCTTACAAATGCACTCTAACCAATCATCATCCTTACAATTTATTTCTTTTACTAAGTACTCATTATCTTTCGTTTGTATATAGCATTCTTCAAGAATCATGTTAGCTTTGGGGTCTGAAATTGGATATAAAAAAGAGAGACTATCCAGCTGGTTAATCTCTTTTTGTATGTTGTAGTCTTTATAATTTTTAAGACCACATATTTTAGTATGATTTACGTCGTATAATTGAAGCATTCACCTACCTCCCTTCTAAGATAGAAAGAAAGATTATTCTTCTATCATGTAATCAATTATCATCAATTCAGAAGCTGACATATTATAACCATTCAACTCATTTATATTGAACTTGTGTATATCTATATCATTCTCTATAGATAGCAATTCTTTAATATCTTTCTCCCATCTCTCTTTTTCTTTAAAAATTATTTGTCCTCTTTCATCCGCTTTTACTTGTCCTTTTTCATCTTTCTCTGCGTATTGATTTATTAATTTCTCTCTTTCTTTATTATATATTTTAAGTTCTGCTTCAATTTTTGCTATGTTTTTTGCTAAAGCATATGATACCTTTATAGGTAATTGTTTTTGAGTTATCTCTCCAAGTTTATTAACATCATTTAATATTCTCTCATTGCTTAATTTCATTATTTATCTTCCTTCCTATGCAAATATTACATAACCTAAATCTTTCGCTCTGCTTTTAACGGCAGTTTCAAATTCATTGTATTGAGTTTTAACCTCTTCAGCATTTGTTATTAAAAGAGCCTTATTCTGTACATTGAGATTTATATTAAAGTTTTGATTCCCTCCATCTAGGCTTGCATTTAAGTACGCAACTACAATATCAGCTCCATTAGCATCCTTAACTATTATATTAGCATTCATAGTTGTTGTTTCGTTAATGTTCATTTTATTCATCCTTCTTTCTTATTTTTTGTATTAAAAAAGAGCCATGATTAAATTTCTGGCTCTATATTATAAATTTCTTTAAATTCTATATTGGGATATATGTTTTTTAAAATTTCAAATATTTTATATTTTACTTCTGTTTCATCTTCTATATTCCACAACCAATGACACATCTCTTCTAAAAATACACTTACTTTAAATGGTTCAGTAATATTGTAGCTTTTCCATCTTTGAACTGTATAAATCAGAAGATGTGTATTAACTCCTAATACCCCTTCTGGTAGACTTATTTCAATCTCACCATCTTCAGTAAATATAGCAAATGCTTTAGGAACATTATCTAAATCTAAATGTTCCGCTAAAATTTGCTCTTCAAGTTTCATCAATGCATAAGTGAAAAGTTTAGCATCATATTCTTCTAAATTCGTAGTTGTTCTAAATTCAATCTTATTTTCTAATATTTTGGGTACGCTTGGAACCAAGGTTGGTTTTAGCCCTTTTATCTTCATTTAATCATCTCCTCTTCCAATTATTGTACCACGAATATTTAGTTGATAATATTATTGCATGAAGCTATTGATATTTTCACTTCTTTCAATATCTTTTCAGGAAGTTTGTTTTTAGAAGCTTTTTTGTTCATATCTTTTATATTCAAATCTTGAATTTTACTCATTATGTCCACCTCGGTTTATAACTTATACTTATAGTACAATTTGCAATATTAACAGTTATTGTATTTGATCCTGGCTGCAATACAGGGAAATCCCACATATCGGTATCACCAAATTTATTGCTACTGTCTTGAAGTACTGTACAATCTTCTCCACTAACTACTACTGGAATGTTAGCTTTAAGATTCTTTAATGTAATACTATCCCCAAAACCTGTTATAGTAAGCGAGGTAGTATCACTAGGAACTGTTACTGTTAGAATAGCTGGTGTATCTAAGTTTCCACTAACATTTATAGTTTTAGAAGAGACATGATTCATTGTTTCAGTTACTGTCGATTTATAAGCATAACCACTTTTCAGTTCTACATCTAGTATATATTTACCTTTTGCTTTTCTTTCTTGCGATTTACTACCAATAGTACAATCAAAGTAGAAACTTAGCTCATCAAATTTTATTGTAGATTTTTCAAGCTGCTTTATAAAATTACTTATATTATTTAAAGCGTTCTCATCGTCTATATCTTTAATTTTCAACTGTATTTTTATTTGCTTGTATTTCTCTTTTTTACCCATGAATAATGGATTTAATGCGTTTCTTAGCCAATCATCATATATTATTACCTCTGCAGTTTGTATGTCTTTTTTAAGTAACTTTGCTTTAAAATTACTAATATCAATAGCATTAACCTGCATACTCATTTCCTCCTTTGAGTTAATAAAGCTGCCCTGTTCATAAAGTAGTCTATATCTTTTTCATCAGCGAAAGCATAAGAACCGTTGAAATTTACAGTTACAGGTTGAGCATTTCCATTTCTTTTATCTAATTCTGATCCAATTAAATATCTTAAATCTTCTAATGCCCCAACAAATTCAGGTCTTTTTTCACCTACACCAATTACGGTTGGACTACTAAAAATCCCCCCTTTGTCGTACCAGTTCACATCTAACGAAGGTATTTGTCCTTTCATTAAGTCGAAACTACCTTTTAAAGAAAAGTGAGGCAGCTTTATATGAGGAATATCAAAATCAAATATTTTTTCAAGTTCTTTTTTAAGACTAAAACCAGCGAACCAGCTCTTGATATCGTCCCATTTACTAACAATCTTATCTTTTATATCTCCAAGCTTTCCACCTGTTAATTTATTTATGCCATCGAAGATGTCTGTATAATAACCTTTTACACCTTCAAGTGCTGAGAAAAATGCTCCTTGCATTCCTCCGCCATGTTCATCATACGCTTTCTTCATATCCCCAAGCCTTTCCTGAACATGTCCTTTTATAAAATCGAAACCTTCTTTAAAGTGTCCCTTTAAACCTTCAAGCTTTTCAGCAGCACCTTTTCTTACTTCTTCCAACTTGCCTCCAGTAAGATTATTAATGCCATTGTAAGCATCCGCAACAGTACCTTTTACACCTTCCATTGCAGCAAAAAAAGCACCCTTTAGACCTCCACCATGCTCATCATATGCCTTTTTCATTTCTCCAAGTCTTTGCTCTACATGTTTTTTAACAAAGTCAAATCCTTCTTTAACATTGTTTGCAAAGTCTTTTATACCAGAGAACAATCCATCTACAAACTTTCTAAAAGTTTCAGATTTTTCATATAGAGTTACTAAAATTGCTATTACTCCAGCTATAGCAATTATAATCAATCCAATTGGATTTGCATCTAATGCAGCATTCCATAGCCATTGTATGCCAGTTGCCACTTGTACAACAGTATTCCATGCAAGCATTATTCGCTGTATAGTTTCTATAACAGCCAGCATTCCTAATGTAAAAGCTAAAGCTCCTACAACTGGAATGATTATGTTTATATTGTCTTTAATAAGGTTAAATGCCTTCCCAAGATTATCGATCATTGGAAGAACCTTGTCCATTGTCTCGCTTATTTTTTGCTTGATCTCAGGCATATGAGAATTAAACCACGTACTGAAGTCGTTTAGTTTAGGCAATAACTTTTCACTAAGTGGTACTAATATGCCAGTTTCTATCTGTCGCTTTATTCCCTCCGTGGCTGACCCCAAATCATTATATTGAATTTTATTTATATCCTTAAGTGTATCACTTGTTTTACCAATTTGCCCGTTAAGATTAGTTAGTGATTGAATCCCTGACTTGCCCAAGTCCTCCCACATTGAACCCCATAGTTCAACACCCACTTGATTTTGTTGTAACGGATCTTTCATCTCTAATAGTTTTTTGTTAACATCTTGGAATGCTTGTTTGGCAGTATCCCCACCCTTAGCAAACTTCTTTTCTGTTTCCTGTACATTTAGCCCAAGTTTTTGAAATGCATCTTGTGTTGTACTGCTGCCATCTTTTGCACGAATACCAAATTCTTTAACCGCATCACCTAATTTATCGACTGAAAAAGTTCCATTAGATGCACCATTTACAAGCATATTAAACATATCTTCTGAATTTAATCCAAGACCTTTAAACTGCACAGAATACTCATTTATTGTGTCTAGCAAATCTCCATTTTTATCTAAACCAAATTGAGCACCCTGCGCTATAAGATTATATGCTTCATCCCCACTTAAACCAAATTGTTCTATCAACATATTTGCACTTCTAAATGACTCATTTACTTCAAACCCAAAAGTATCTCGTAATAATAATGCATCCTCAGTTACTTGTTTAATATCCTTGCTATTGCCTAAAAATTGTTGCCCAACTACTTTTAAAGCCTTTCCAATATCATCAAAGTTTTCTCCAAAATTATCATTGTATATTTCTAACATACTTTTCTTTAAATCTGTCATAGCATCATTTACGTATCCTGTGTTAGTTTGAAGGTGATTTGTTGCCTTTTGATAGTCACTACCAAATGTTAATATCGCATCTGAACCTTCTTTAAATTTATCCCATATGTCATGACCTATTGCCATACCTATTCCGTTCTTAATGCTTTCACCCATGCCTTTAGTGATATTGGATATTTTATCTCTAAAATTCTCCCATGCACCTGTACTCTCTCCTAGTTCTTTCTTGCTATTTTCAAGAGTTTCATCAATATCTTTTAGTTCTTTTTGAAGTTTAGACATGTATGCAATAGCATTATTTAACTTTGTACCAGCATTTACAGTAGCATTAGAGAACTCACCAGTGGAGCTTTTACTCTTATCATAAGCATCTTTCAAAGCCTGAATTTTTGCTTTCTGAAGCTCTATACTTTTGCTTAAATACTCTTGCTTATTGGCCAGTTTTTCTGAGTCATTTCCAAAGGCCTCAAGACCAGCTTGGCTGGCTTTAAATTCACTTTGAAGGAGCTTCATACTTTTATTTATTTTACTAATGCCTTCTGTGAATAAATCATCAGTTATTCCAACCTTAACCACAAGTCCTTGAATTTCATTATTCTCTGCCATATTTTCTCTCACCCCCTCTACTACTCATCATCATTAGATTCTTTTCTAAAAGCACAATAGGTAATATAATCTATATAACCAAGAATGTCCATTTCATCACAATCATTGAATGACATACCCTGCTTAATAGCAATATCATATATTGTAAGTATGAAATCTATATAGTATTGCCGCTCCTCTTCATCTGATATGTATCCATTCTCTCTATCATATTCATCAAAAATGGAGTGACCAACTTCAATAACATTAGAAGCGCCACCCCTATTTAGTTTTTTTCAAATTCATTCACCTTACTTGACATTTGTTTTCCGATATCATCACACACATCATAGAAAACTTTAAATATTTCACTTGCATCTAATTCGTCAAGCAAATCATCACTTGTAAACTTATTGCCGAATGTATCTACTATAAAATTGACAATAGTGTCGAATTCTTTTGTGCCAAAATCTTTTTCTTTAGTATCTAAGTTCTCCTTAACTTCTAAGAATTTTCTTATAGCTCTACCTTTAATCTTTGTTTGTTCGAATGTCTTTTCACCTATTGTAACTTTCATTTAGCTTTACCTCCTCAAATCTTTAACTTAAATAGAAAAAAGAGTACTTAATGTACTCTTTACGCTGCTACTGGTTCTTGAACATTTTCAAACCAGTTTGATATGGCTGTTTTAGCTTCTTCATCTGTGTCTGCTAAGAAACTTTCATCAACTCTAACTCTGTAGTTTCCATCTTTTGCTCTGCCATAGAAAGACCCTTTAATTTTAGCTGTTTGAGTTTTAACTTTATCAGCAGTTGTTTCATTGTCATCTGCAACATCTTCAAACTTTCCGCAATAAAGCCATACAAATTCATATTTCCCATCAGTTTTCTTAGCTCTGTAACCAAAAGCAACCTCATTGCTGAAGTCATTTATATTATCTATTTCCATCCCCTTTGTTACAGTATGTCCAAATAGTAATGCTCTCATTTCAGGACTTAACTCGTTACCCTCAATCTCAACATCACAACTATCAAAATTATTTATTATATCTTCCACAGAATCATCACTGTAAAGTTTATCCGAATTTACCTTAGGTGTTACCTTTGCGCTAATTGCTTTACATAATTTTACTGGATCTGATGTAGTGTAGCTATTAGCATCATTCTTTGTTACTTTAGCAACATATATATCTTTCAAACCTTTTCTTCTAGCCATTTATATCTACCTCACTTTCTTTATTTGAACTTATTTTAAAGCTTTCTTTATTTCATTCCTTATATTTTCTAAAACCTTACCCTTATTTTTTTCATAAGCTGGTCTCAAGAATGGTTTAGGTGGTGTTTTACTATCTCCATACTCAACATACCAGGAATAGTTAGCTTGCTTATCTACATCACCTACCCACACGAATTTTATGCCTTTATTTTTCTTTACATTAGATGTTTTTAATGATTTCCTAAGTTTTCCGGTTACATCTTTAAAAGCAGTTGTATTTTTAGCATCTTCCAAAATAGGGTTTGTTGCATTGATTAATGAATTGTTTTCTATGCTTACACCTTTTCTACCCATACCTTCAAGCCTTTTAAATATCTCCGGGAGTCCTTCTACGTTGAAAGTAGTACTCATTATGCCGCTTCCTCTCGTATATAGAACCTCAAAGCTTTATGGAATATTTTTGTATCAGTTTCATAGAAGTCCTGACCTTGTGCGTATGTGCAATTTTCTATTGTTTTCATAGATTCTTTAATTACCTCTTTTAGATCCTCTACATTTTCCCGACTCCAAATATCTACTTGTATAAAATATTCTTTTGATCCTGCCTCATCATCTTCAAAATCTGTATCAGTATCATTCAATTGTAAAAATGTTACGTGTGTATCATTGATATTACTGTCATACCACCCATAGAAACTTTGTACATTATGAGGCGTGAGTGCAGCTTCTAAAGTTGTGTCTATTTTCTCTATAATATCCAATTAAACCACCTCTTTGCCTTTAATTGTAATAGTTCTTTTATCGAAACCGTAATAATCCGTGGCAATCAAATTAAAAATCCTACTACCCCACATTACTCTATATTCCTTTGTATTTAGGTCTTTTAGGTTGGATGCATATCTTACTGTAAAACTTAAAACATTTTCCAAATTAACCTCTATGGCCTTATATACTTCTTGTCCATATAGGCTACTAATTGAACACCAACATGCGTGAAAATCTGACCAGTCTTCTGTTTGGACACCTTTAACTTTTGTCAATGTTCTTTCCTGAATAATTATTCTTTGGTCAAATCTTTTTGCTTTCAATACTATTCCCCCTACATACTTATAACCTTAAGTTGTGGCATTAAGCACATATCAAAGGCATATGAGAATTTGATTTCACCAGGATCTAGATTCCATATGTCATTTACTCCTATTGTTAAAGTTGCAATCCCAAGTTCAGTTTGAATAGCTTCACTAGTTACACCTGAATTAAGCATATACTGTTTAACAGCCATTACTTTTATTCTAAGAGCATTATCATTGTCAGTTCCATCTACATTTAGACCTGTTTTTACTTTCTCTAATAACTCATCATCACTCATTCGTATCACCTACATCTACAAGAAAAGGGACTAAAATAATCTTTAGCCCCGATTTCTCCATTTCTATTTCAATTTTTTCATGTAAATTCTTATGTTCCTGAGTGGTTAATGGTCTATTGGCCTTAAAATATATTACAGCCTCATCTTGCTTAATTTCTACAGCTTCATCTATTGTTTTCTTTACTCTAGCTGCCATTAATCAATCTCTCCTTTACTAAATTAAGATGCTGAGTATGAGTAGTAAGTGAATGTATCTTTAGCAAATAAAGACTTACCTCCGCTATATACTTTACCTCTCCATACTGTTTTATCCTGACTGAACATTTCACTAGTATTAGATTCAATTACAAATGATTCCGATTCATTTACAACGTAGGTTGTCAAATCTCCGTATAATATGGAATCCTCATCTGGCATTTGACTTGTGAAGATAACAGGTTGTCCTGCTATTAGATATGGGCTTGCAGTTCCATAGTTATCTTGTCCAGGCTGACCTTGTATTAATGGTGTAACGGCAACAATAGGTTTTCCTGCTGAGTCAGTTAATGCAAAGAATTTTTTGAAGAAGGTACTTCTCTTCATTACCCATGATGCATTATCACCATAAGGGCTTTCAACATTGGACATTATCTCAGCTATTTTTGCCCAATCTAAAGTTGAATAAGTTTTTGCGGCCGAAGGAGCTACCTTTAATGCTGTTATTATTCCCTCAAAAGTTGAAGTTGAAAGTGATCCATTTAATACATAGCTTTCAAGCAATAATCCTATATATTTTCCTATTTCCATTGAAAGATATTGCTCAAACGCTGGTATACTGTTTCTTAGTAAAAGATTTTTAACTACTATAGTAGCAACTACAGCCTGTTGAGATATTTTCACCTCTGTGAAGTCAAATGATAATGTAGTTGTTCCATCACCATTATCAGTTGGCGCCTTTGCTGTACCAATTGGAAGGGCTACATCTCCAGTAAAACCAAACTTAGTTATAGCAGAATATAATCTTCCATACTGTTTAATTATTGAATATACCTTATTAAGAGTTGTTTGAGGAACTAAGTAATCTGCTCCGCTTGCAACTCCATCACCATTTCCATTTGATACTGCTCTTTTGCCAAATGACATTATTTCAGCATCACTTTCTGATACCTTTCCAGCTAAGAAACTTCTATAAAATGCATCCCTGTATTGTGTAGTTGATCTATAGTTCTCTTGATTAATTTCTTTTCCTAATTTGTCTTGCATAAAACTTGACACCTCTCTTTTGTTCAAATCTTGACCTGCTAACTGCTCATCTATTTCATCTAATCTGGTTGAAACAGTTCTTAAGTTTTCAGTTACTCCATTAAGATCCTCAACTGACATATCTCTGTGATTTTTACATTTTACCTTTAATTCAGTTCTCTTTTGTTCAAGCTCTGTTTTCTCTCTTTTTAAATCTGCAATTTCCTTTTGACTTAATTTTCCCATCGTACTTCCTCCTATAATGTTTCTATTAAACTTAATAATGCTTGTTTGACTTCTTCAGAGTTATTATCTTCCTCGTCGTCATCATCTTCATTAGTGCTAGGTGGTAATTTCTCATCATCTGGCGGATTTGGTGTAGGGTCTGTCCCATCTGCAGTAATAACAACTGTTTCTTCATATGCAGGGAATGTTACTATACTCACCTCATATATTTCATTAATCTTAGTGACTACATCTATTTTATTTTCCCAATCATGAGCTATCATGGCATTACTATCGAACCAGAATGACATTCCGTCAATTATCTCTCTGCTAACCCTATCATAGACAAGGTTATCGAGTTCTGTGTTTCCTAATGTTGCCTTTATAAATACACCAACATCATCGACTGTCACCTCCATGTTTTTGCTTGCCTTTGCTAATGGCGAACCTTGGTCATGGTTCCACAACAGCATTAGTTTAGAAAAATCAACTGTCGCTACTGCAGCTTTGTCTATCCTTTCTACCCATTTACTGCCGCGATATGGCTTTCCATAGACACCAAACAGTATTGGATAGCCTTTTAAAACTCTTACCTGTTGACCATCTACTTCTTCTGTTGTTGCCCTAAACTTAGCATTTTCATTTCCGAAATTTACTCTTCTTTTAGTTTGAGCTAATAATGGTGATTTTTTATCTTCATTTTTCAAGCTTGCTTCCTCCTTACTTCCCATCATTAGGGTTATTTTCAGTTCCACCAACCTCATATATTCCTGGTTCAAGTGTTTCAAAATTTTTATTACCGAGGAATTTATCAAGTTCAGATGGACCTCTTGGCATTCCCAGCCTACGTCTTATTTCATTTCTATTCATAATCGTGCCATATACCATTTCTTTATAAAAAGCTGTTTTTGCCGACAATGTACTTATTTCTAAATCAATAGTTTCAGCTTGAATTTTATTATTAAAATAAATCTCATTAGTTGAAAATAGTTTATAAGTTAGTTCTTCCTCAATTTGATAAACAATCGGCTTTACTTTATTATCAATAAACTGCTCATACTCCAGTTCTCCAGAAGTACCATTTATAATTTCATAACTTGGTCCAAAGTAGTTGTATAACTGCTTAATCACTTCTGTTAATAGTTCCGTATTTAATGGACTATTTTTAAAGTTAAATGGTAAGAGTTCATACTCAGCGCCAATCATACCCATTCCAGTTGTATTCTCAGCTGTTAGGAATGTATCTTTAAACTCATCCAGCTTCTTTTTCATGTCAGTGGATTTAAGCTGAGCCTTTACTTGTAGTAATGCTGATATCCTATTACTTGTTTCACTATCTTTAACAGCTTGATTTTGCATAGTACCAACCATAGTTGTATAGTTTCCTGTTGCCTGTTTCCTAGCTCCGCCTTTAAAAGTCGGAAATCTTTGAAGATGGATTATATCATCATAATAGAATGCATAATTTGTATTTCCATCGAACACTATTATTAACTTTCCATTTTCATCTTGTGTAAAATCAAAGTTTGTAAATGGAAGTGGATATATGGCTGCCAGTGTTCCATTATCATTCCATTCAGGCATGGCGAAAGCATTATTAGCAGCAAGATACATGGTTATCATGTGAGTCCAAAATACTTGAGGACCTTGATACTTATTAGTCCTTACATTAAGTACATATTGAAAACTGTCGTTAACCATTTCCATATTGCCTTCGGTATCAGCTCTTATATGATAAAAAGGCACGCTTCCCACTTTCTCAGCGACAAAATTAATTGCAGTTCTAACCTCTGGAATATCATATAATTGTCTATTGACTTGAAGTATGGAATATCCTTGATTCAATAGATTAACTAGCTTTGCTGCTGTAAGTTTATCTCCTCGAAAATAACTTATTACATTACTAAAAACTCCTATTTTACTCACCACCTTTCATTATTGATATTCATCAAACATATCTTTGCATTTTAAATAAGCAATATAGGCGCACAAAAAAGACAAGTATCCATCGATTCTTGCCTTTGATTTTGCTTTATCAGGTTGTATGTTCTTATTTACGTCAACCCTTGCCGCAGTATTAGTTGTACACCATCTAAATAGACCATTATACCTACTGAATTGTATAATTTTATCTTCAAATAGTGATCTCGTTTCCTTCATTGGAGTTGACAAGCTTTTAGCGCCCATGGCAACTGGAAATAAAACTCCCTTGCCGTCTTTGTCTTCTAGTGGGAATCCTTTCATAGACATATCCTCTGACCATTCATCAAAATGCCATCTATCCGCACCAATCTTCCAAAAGGTAACTTGATATTTTTCTGACAATTCAACGAACCATTCAGTAACATCACTTTTTTTGACTAAGCTACCCTCGCATATTTTAAGCAATTCATTATTTAATGGATCCAGGGCATTAGTTCTGCAGAAACTTTCGTATGCCATTTTATCTGCCTTGCTATTTTGCTCTATTCTCTGCCTAGCAATAAAATATTTTTGAAATAAATACAACTTTCCTTTTAAAGGTATTAATGCAGAAGCACAACATAAATCCGTTGTTTCTGCTAAATCAGCTCCACCTGCAGCATATTTATCCTGTATCATCGCTAAATTCATGTCAATAGCACATCTGTCCACTTGTTGTAAATCAAAATATACTACTGACATTGAACTTGCCATATTAAGATGCTTAGCCAAAAAGCTTGGTAGTTGTGCTGGGTCCTTTAGTGCCTTCTGATACTCGCCTTCAAGATAACTCATTGTAGGTCTAGCTTCAATTAGTCCTGGATTTGCTTTAATCCAACACTTTCTATCTGCAGGATTATCCTCATCATCTATCCTGAAAATCATAGGAAACAATCTTTCTGAACTTGTGCCATTTAAAACTGCTTCGCACCTTTCAAGTACACTATCAAAGATACCTTCTCTATTAAATCCAAAAGTACTGATGATGAATATTAATGGTTGTGACCTAGCTCCCATGGCTGACGAGAATACATCATAAGTATTTCTATCTTTAATAGCATGTAGTTCATCAATAACAACACAATGAGGATTTAATCCATCTTGAGAATTACTATTTTTACTTCCAGCTTTCATATAGCTATTTCCGGCAGGAAACAAAAACATCTCTGAATTATCTTTGTCCCTTCTAGTTTTTACATGCGGTTTTAAAGCTTCACTACCTAATGCAAAGTTTTTAGCCGCTTCATAAACTATACTAGCTTGCTGCTTCTGAGTAGCTAAACACCATACTTGCGCTGCAGGTTCTCTATCACACATCAGCATAAAATCAGCTATAGCAGATACAAACGTCGATTTACCCCATTTTCTAGCTACTAAAAGTACCATTTCTCTAAAGTATCTAACTACCATATTTAACTCAGAATCATACATCTTGAAACCAAATACACATGCAGCTATATACTTCTGTTCTATAGATAATTCTAATGGTTGTCCAGCCCATCTGCCTTCTCTATGCTTTACTAACTTACAAAATTGAATGAATGCTTCTACGTCAGTGTTATCATAAAATACAGTTTTACTTTTAAGAAGTTTTTCAATTAATTTCTTAAGTTTTTTTATATCTTTATTATGATTTTTAGGCTTTTCTTTTATATAATCATGCCAATCTTTTATGTAAATAGGAATTTCAATTTGCTTTCTAGCCATTAATATCACGCCTTAGTATTTTAAGAAAATCATCTTCCGGCTTAGGCAATTCCTTTTTAGGTTCTGGCATAAGATCAGTTAATTGTTTAATGATACTCATATGATTTTTTATCATTGTGTTATAGATTTCAACCTCAGGGCTTTTCTTTGTACCCCATTGGTTTTCGCCATTTTGATATTCACATACTGGACCTTTCAGGATTATTTCATTTTGCAAATCTTCTAGTGTTACAGTCATAAAGGCGGCATTTTCAATGAGCGAAATAACTTTGTTCATAGTATTTTGTGGCATCTCTTTGAATAATTTTTTCAGTCTATTAATCTCCTTTTTTATCCTTTGATCTTTTGTTAAATCCTGCTTACTCAGTCAAAAACACCTCCTTTACACCACACCCCCCTACGCGCGAAAGCCTCGAGTGAAATTGTACCTCCCATACACGGTCTCCCATGGGCTTAAAAATAATTTCATGGTGGGGGGACTAAGAACTTTTGTAACCCTATTGACCTATCATGTTCTTCTTCATGACAATCATTACAAATATACTCGAGATTATCAGGGTTATATGCTATATCCCAGTCATGTTTGTTCTTATCAGTAAGCCAGCGCTTATGATGCACTATCTTACCTGGTACTATCTTACCTTTCTTCTTGCATCTCTCACACAGTCCATTGCTCCTAGTTAATACATATTGTCTTGCTTCTTTCCACTCCTTTGTTTTATACACATCACTATGCCTAGCCATGTTATTACCTCACCTTATATTTACTAATGGGTATGTTTAATGCCTGTCATACTATCACCTTCTTTATCGCTACTAATGACCATTGGTTCTGAAATAAAAAAAGTATTGGTTAAATTCCAATACTTAAATATATCTCATTCTAAGCCTAATTAATAATTAGTATCCCTCAATAGTAAACTAGTCCCAGAAATTATTAGTTTAATATTGTAGCCTAATGATTTGATTGCTCTCTTCCGATCCTCGGTTGATTTAAATAGATTTATGATATTTTTTAATTCCTTGTGACGTTCTTTCTTGTAGTTATTTAGTACGTCAGCCATACCCAAAACCACAATTACAGTAGTTATTAATACACAACTAACTATTAATACTGGACTTAATACATTGATATGATACAAAGCATTTACCTCAAGTGCAAAGCATACAATTCCATAAACTACATACATTTTAAGAAATGATGAAATTTGCTTATTATCTTGGTATTCACATAAATGCTTTATTTCTGTGATCGTGTATATTGTTAGTGATGTCGTAATTATTAACCATATGATAAAGAACTTCTGTACTAAGCATAAAATTGTATATAAAATTATCACAATTGTTAACTTATATCCACCAGGCTTCGCTGTATATATGATATTAAGTCTAATAAAATCAAACAGTAACTCACTAAATAAAGCTAAACTAAATACTCTAATATTAAATCTAATACCTTGTCTAAAACTTAATAAATCGTGTTTTAATTCCTTAAATACGCCATTGAAATTTAGTCTTTCAATGTACTTATAAATAAGAAATCCAAATAGCATTAATGCGATAAAGCTAATCATTATATATCTATATCTAAATATATAATACTCTATAACTTGCCTCATTATATCTCCTCCAAATTTATACCATTTACTCTATATTTTCGTAACATATGATATAAACATTAGGTTCAAAATAGTGAAACTTATAGGATTTTGTTTTTTAGCATAATAAAAGACATCTAACTAGAGATTGAACTCCTTCAGTTAGATGCCATCACACATACTCCTTATTGATGTGATTATTGCATGTTATCATTTTACTTTATTAGAATCACTTTTAAAACTCCCTCTTTTCCCTTCTATATCCCTAAACTCTCTATTCCCCAAAGGTATATGCTTAATTCATTAAGTATGTAATCGGACCATATCTTGGGTTGATTCTTACCGCACTTTAAACTTTCTATTATTTCATCATTCTTCTTCTCATCTATATAGAATAGTTCGAAAGCTTTATATTTATATTCAATACAATCCTTTCTTGCCTTCTCCTTTATTATTGCTAAAGCACTATCAATCATTGCCATCATTCGCATGGTTCTTAGTTTAGTCCTTACTACACTGGTCAACCATACTTTATCCTCTGCATATTCTATATCAAACTCTACATCAGCTCTTACGTTATCTACATGATCCTTTAACTTATTATAGTTCTTCATCAGCAACCTGGTATTGTGAAGCCTCTTATCTTTTATTTCTTTACTAAACTCTAAGATAGCCTTCTTAGCTCCAATCTCTCCAGCCTTCTCCGCTGCCTCGTTTATTATTACCTCTATATTTAATTTCTCACTGGTCATACTATCACCTCATTATTTTTCTACAATCTCACAATCCGACTTCTTTATAAATAGACCTTCCTTTGTAAAGTAGGTAGTTTCACTTTGTCCCATAACTTTATAAACCTTGCCTATCTTATCTTTATAATTAGATTTATCCTCACATTTCATAATAATCACTTTCATATCTCATCTTGCCTCCTATAAATACTCTGAAGGGCTGAGATTTCACATTGCAGCGCCCTTGCCTTTTCCTTCCCGGCAGTAAACTTAAACTCTGCTAGATCTCTATCGTACTTTAATTTAGCTGTATTCCCCTTCGCTACATCATCAATGAGTGAAACTGTCATTCCTGCCTCTCTAAGTTTTACCTTTTCTTTCGCCAGAGCTTGTCTATATATTTGTTCCGTTTCTGCATATTCTTTAGCAAGAGAAAATAGTATATCACTGCTTTTTCTTAATCTATGTGCCGCTTCATATATCTCTTTTGCTACATTTACCATATCTAAGGCCATTTAATCACCTCTATATACCAGAAGGCTAAACATCTTTCTTACTCTCTCTTCTTTTTTTCTTCAATTCCTCATAGTTAATCCAACCATACTCATTACCATACTTGAGATTTCTAGCAATCCATGTTAACTTTACATCAGGATACTTATATTCAAATAATTTCTTCCTAAGTTCTCCTTGCTGAGTACTGAACCCCTTAACATCTATCAGCTCTTGACTACCATCTAAATGATAAATAAGAAAGTCAGGTGTATAGGTTGTCCTTCTAAATGACTTCCCATGTTTCTTAAACTTTGGTATGAGCTCATAAATAGGTTGCAACTCAAAGTTCTCAATCTCACCTTTAGCTTTAAGCAGCTTAAGATATTCATAGTACATTGCTTCGTCTTTAGAATCGAAAGTTATTCCATCTACAGTAATCTTTTGTGAACCATACTTACTCAAAATTGCCCCATCTTCCTTCTCATAGATTTTTCCATGCCTTTAACATGTATATCTATTAATTCACAATTCAAAACTCTCTTCTTGTACTCCTTATCCTTCTTACTCTTCTGAATTGCGTCATATGTCTTTTGTGCCGCTTCTCTCCATTTCCCCATCTATTTCACCTTTCCCCTTATTTTCTTTCAAGTGATTCAGCATTGTTGATACACATACCCCTACAACCATTATTGATATTGATACCATTGCAACGGCATCTCTTGCATTCGGCCCTATTTCAAACATTTAAATCACTCCTATCTGTTATATTCTGATATAAGGGAGGTACTTTGGGTTCATCAACTTCAAATTCCCCTTTTTCATAAGTTACAACTCCGTCTCCATCCCAGGCATCTACTTCAATTATTTCGTTGTTTTTATCATAAGTAATTCCACAAACAATTAGCCAATCCCCAGTTGTAGCTCTATATATAATAGGTATTTCAACCTTTCTTAAAGTACTCATTTTTATTCCCCTCTATTTCATTTTAGTTGCGATTTTTTAGCCATTTTTGTGATAAAAATAGCCATTTTGATAATTTTTTATCCAAATTCGTGATATTTTTATCCTTACTTATGCCCTTATTCAACTTTACTGTACCAATGAACTTATTTATAAATTCATTAACATCTTTACTAATAACTTTTATAATGTTAGAATTAAACAAATACTTAAAGTATGCTTCAGGCGTTGGGTCATTCCCATCACTCCCGCACTTACCATCATACCTCTCAGCAACGCTAAAAGAATTATCATCAGCTATTTTGAAAGTTGGTATTAGTACTATCTTGATTTTCAAAGTAGAGAACAAAAGGAGATGGTTTGGTATGAATATATTTATTATCTTAATTTCTCTGTGTGGCATTCTTCGGGAGGTGAGTTGTCTCAGCCGTATAAGTCATAATGAAAGCCCACAGAGCCAAAATCACAGCACATATAAAATTTATGTGCTTTTATTTTTTATCTTTCTTAGTTCGCATTAAATATATATTGTAACTATGCATTGTTAGGAGTGTCATACCCTGATTTCTTTCATGCCTAGTATAATGAACCCTTTCTTTAGATAATTAGGGTCATTCATTTTATATATAATTTGCATAGGGATCCATGCTCCTGTTTGCTTCTTTTGCTGATTAAGTTCCTCTATAATCAATGTATCTCCAACTTGATAGTTTATATCATTCTTTAACACTTCAAATTGCTTGATTCCATCTTTGATTTCTTTAAATTCTTTATCTTGTGCCTTTATATAATATACTTCAGCCCCTTCCATTCTCCCATCGAGAAACTCATGCCAGCTTCCTTTCATTTTCATCACCTCACTTTAGTCCCGCAACCATTTTATCTGCTAATTTTATAGTTGCATTTTTATACTTCTCATGTGCCGCTTCATCAGCCTTTCTTATCTCATCTAAAGTAGCTAATAGCAGCTTAAAGTTATCTACTAAGCCATTAAATATAACCGAGTATTTTATGACAGCTGGATTATCCTTTTTACTTGCCTTTTCTCTCAGCTCTTGAAGCTCTTTTTCAATTTCTTCCGGGATTTTTTCAATAATCTCTACCTCAGGAGTAGCAGCTATTACCTCAATTGGCTTTTCATTTAGTTTCTGCTCTAATTCTTGAATTTTTTCAGCTGCATCATGAAGTTTGTTCTCGGCTTCATTCAATGATTCCTGAAGTACCTCTACTTCTTTACCGCTTCCATTTGATTGGGCCAAGGAAAGCTGACCCTTGATGTCTTTTATATGAATTTGAAGGTTTTGTATTTCTACCTCTTTATTGGTCAACTCTTCTTTGTTTTTATCCTCAATATCCTGAAGCTCCTTTTTTAATTTCTCAGCTTCTTTAGAGTTCTTTTTACTAGCCTTTTCAAGCTTACTATAGCTACTATTAATCGCTTCCCAGGCTTTATGTTCATCCTCTGCCCTCTTCTCAGCTTCTTTTAACCTCTTCTCTAACTCCTGCTTCTCCTTAATGGCTTGTTGTAATTCCCGAGTAGACATACTATCTATATCATTTTCTTTCACAAAGCTTTCTCTATCTTCTGAAGGTATCCCTAGTAGGGCAATAGCCTGGGTATAACTCAAATTTCCAAGCGCTTGGCTTTTTGCATTATCGGTTAGCAATGTAATTTGCTCTGAACCATACTCCTGAAATATCCTCATTAGGTTATTGGCAGTACTCTTGGAATAATCTACAGACTTTTCTAGCCACTCTCCCCATTCACCATGACTTAACATGGACTTTGCTTCAACTAAACGTCTTCCTATCTCAATGGAATTATAGAGAACCATCTTTCTAGTTTGCTCTTTAATGCTATTTATCTCCGCTGCAATTAGATTTACTGTCCTTGTGGTAGGCTTAACCCCTTCATTATTTATCATTTCATTCATTTCCCTTCACCTCTCCTAGTTACGCTGATATAGCTATATTGACTTTATCTTTTTTCTTTATTAGCTTTATACTTTTAAAAGCTTCTATAAATCGCTTAACATCTTCTCCTGGATTGCAATTGTTTTTACCATGTACCTGCACTATTACATCCTTCCCATTAAGCTCTAATGTGAAATACGGCTTGTCTATTGCATCCTTTTTCCTTATGGCAAATATTCTTGATTCACCTTTAGCATATCTTTCTGCATATCTTCCAACACAATGATGAAGTACTTCCCCTTCCTTGATAAGCTCTTCAACGCTTCCTATTGCACGGATTATTAGTTCATCATATTCAAATGTATATTTCTCTAAGTTCTTCGCCCTTTTATTAATTTCTATATTGAACTTTTCATTTGCTTTTACTTTAACTTGGCTAATGGTACTTTGATGGGCAACATGTAGATTTTTAGGATATAGGACGTGCTCATCTTTTAGATTCATTTCAAGCGTTTCACAATCAGCTAAATAATCTCTCCACGTTGTTAATACACTACCTTTTGTATAAAACTGCTTTTTATATTTGTTATATTGTTGATTAATGTATTTGGCCATTTTTCGTAATGATATGTACTTATGTACACTCTGTAATTCTCTGAAGTACATTCCCCAACTATCTCGAATCTCATCAATATCTTCAACCAATAAATTTGACTTATCTTTTTGAGATATTTGATATAACCTTAGAAAAAGTGAATCATCTTTACCCTTACAGTTTTTAAGTTCTCTTAAGTTTTCTTTACCAACTCTTAGCATTTTAAATATAGAATTTGCTCTCCAGTTAACAGCGCTAAATGTACCGGCACCCTGAAGCTTGTCAATGACAAGTCCTTCAAAACCTTCTTTTGTAAGATACTCAATACCTGGATACTTTGAGTATAAGTCAAAAAACTTTACCATACTGCTCTGGCTCTTTGTGTATGAATCCCAAGTACTGTATCGAAATGGTGTATCTTTTACCGCCTTTTTTATACTTGCCCTTGAAAATGTGTATGGTAATTTAATCAAATAGCCTATTACATTTTTGTGTACACTCTTTGTCTTATGAAAGCCATTTCCCCAACAATCTCTCTCTATCATTACACTATTGCCCATTTCAAAAATAAATCTGGCAAATATGGTGTAGCTGGTTCTAGGATCCTTATAACTGTTTCTATAGTCCTTGGTAACACGTATCTCTTGCGCAGTGATAATATTGGGATTTATTAGCGACTTATCATAAAACTCAAAGAGAGCTTCATCAACCATATATTTACGTCCTCTTCCACTTGATTTTACAGTACACATACTTTTACAGTAAGGACATTCCGCTTCTTCATTATGTTTTAATCCAACGGTCTTATATTCATTTCCACAATGGGTACAGTATCCATACTGATGCTTTCCTTCTCTTCTTGTAAAAATGTATCTACTGAATTTCAAAGGTTCCTCAATAGCATAATTTTCAATTTCCTCACTAATTTCTGAGGAAAAATGTTGCATATAATCCTCATGCATTTCCTTACACCTCCTCAAGTAATTCATCAAGATTTATGTCAAAACCACTACCTTTAGCTTTGTCCTCATGGTTAGCAACTTTTATTTCTGATACAACCTGAGGTAATGCAGAACTTGTCTCAAATTCAAAATACTTTGTTATTATCTCAATGGCTTCCTGTGGTCCTATGCACGCACGCTTATTCTTCTGTTTTTTTGCAGCAACCTTCTCCATCTCAGTAATGCTCTTTGCTATAGTCTTTTTATCATCAAGTATCTTTTCTGCAGCTTTTGGATTATCCTGTAGATACTGTAGTAAGAACTCTCCTATTACCTGGATGTATTCATCACCTTTGTTTTGGCCCATTTCTGTCTTGATTTTTTCAATAGCTTTCTCTAACATTTTTACCGCTCCTTCTTAAATCTTTAATTTTCTCATTTTTATATATAAATAGGTTCCTCCATAGATTTCATTTGTTTCTACCTTACATTCATTTAGCACGTATTCCGGATAAAGCTTATTAAATATATCCTTATCCTCTGGTGCCTTTGCTATGTGTTCAGCCTTTCTTCTACTAAACTTAAAATCATTCACTTTAATAACCGGTTGCTTTAAATTTTTAGATTGTACCCAACGCTTGCACCTCTTAGGATCCTTTGCAATATATCTCCCCAGGGCTTCATATCCATTCTCATCTTCTTTTAGCCTGTCCGCATTTGCTCTGCCTTTGGTCCACAACTCCTCTGCTATATCTCTATCTATGTCTCCTGACATAATAATGTGATGATGAAGCCTTTTCTTTTCCTGCCCATGTTCTATTACTGCTATATATTTTAATGCAGGGAGGTTGTTTTTCTTCCTATAGTGTTTTACCCTTCTTATGTAATTTGCTATATCTCTTCTAGCCGCTTTTTCATCTTCCGGTAACTCTCCATCCTTATATGTAAGATGTACTGCTAAATCCTTATCATTAAAATTAGTGTTAATTAACCTTATTAGGTGCTTCTTAGCATTCTTATCGTTTAGGTTTTTTTGCTTCGGCAGAGATTCCTTCTCTTTTTTCTTCCTTGGCTGTTTTCTCTCCTGAATAGTGATTGGATATATTTCTACCTCTAGTATTTTCCCACTATATATTTTCTTCTCCCTGTATGGCATATATCTCTCCCCTTACTAAGTAAACTATTAGGTCTATTGTTAAGAGAGTTAGACATATACTTTTATCCTATATCCTTACTTGTCATTTATAGCCTGTGCATAATATGTGTATAACCTTAGTTGATTAGATAATACCTATTACAAGGCCGAAAAGACTTTAATTTTGTTGACTATTGGTATAACTTGGTTTAGAATAAAGATAAGGATTTCGTATAAATCTTTTAAGAAAACACATTATCGGCTACCAACCATAAGATAATGTGTTTTTACTTTCCCTCTAAATATGTACAATGTATTGTGCTGTAATTAATTTCCATGTACTTACACCTTCTAAAGCATTGCTTTATATGCTTCCCATCAATAGAAAATTATGCTTTTCAAATTCTTTTTTATTTAGTTCTTCATCTAGTTCCTGAGATTTTTTAATAACATTCTTATCCTGAAGATTGTAATTGCAGCTTTCGATAAGCTTGTACAATTCTTCCCTAACCTTTTCTACTTGATTTATAGCAGATTCAATAACAGTATTAGTGTTGGTATTAGAAATGCACTTAACCATCCCTTTCCCCTCCCCTTATTAAATTTCTTAAAGCTCTCTAGCATTACACCGACAACTAAAATAATGCTATATACAATTAGTATCTTCTGGCCCATTGTAGTGAACATAATTATCCCTCCAATGCTTGTACAAATTCTTTTTTATACTTAGTCAAAGTGGTATGGCTTATAGGTACCTTCTCTAATATTTCAACTCCAGAATACCCTTCCATCATCATTTCAACAGACCTCTTTTGATTGGGTTTGTACTTTTTTAGCAAATTGCATATTGTTACTTCTAATAAAACATCTGCTTCAAACTCGCCTTTCTTTACGTACCTGTAGAAATCCTCACCACCTTCACCTATTTTTTTATCCAGGTAATAGTCAGGCCCATATTTATTTTTTCTGGAAGAAGCTTCTGATTTTCTCCATAGTCTTTGCTGCTCTTGCATTACATACTTAAAAGCAATAGTGCTGAAATTAGTATTTAACTTAATATCATAAGCCATAAAAGCTTTCCATATCTCAATGTCTATAATTTGCTTGGCATCATCTTTATCTATCTCAAGAGCATTAATCCATTCACAACTTGTTTTATTTCTAAACTTTTTAAATCTTTCAAGCACCTGCTCGAATGTAAGATCTTCAATACCTTCCGTAAATCTTAATTTTTTCTTCAAATAATCACCTTCTTTATAAATCAATATCTAATTAATAACCTTTTATGGTTTTTTATATTTTCGAACTCATAGTATTCGTGGTTTCCGAATACTAATTTATAATTCTTAGCGTGATATCCTAGCTTTCTTATCAACTCTTTTTGTCTTTTTGAGAGTTGCATCACCATCCTCCCCTATCTTATATTCTCTTAACTCTCCAATGCTTGGATTGAAAATGTGAAAATCTTCTGTTGTATTCTTTACAACTAGCCATAACTCTGCATCTAGTCCTAACTGCTCTATTCTTACTTTTTGCTTTAGCTTTGGTCTCTTCCCATGTTTCAAACTCTCTACCTCCTAAAATAAATATTCTGTCTTTACATCCACCTCAATGTCGCTCACTATTACTACCATCACCTTCTTTGAATACTTGTCCCACTTGTGGTAAAATTTTGTTGAAAGGGGGTGTGTTGTATGCGTCTAGATCATGATTGTATTAGAGAGATTCTTCTATACATCGAGAAAAATACTACTGACGAATTTTGTTGTGTATCTGCTCAGGACCTAAGAAGCAAGTTGCAACCTAAGTACAGTGAAGATACTATTAACTATCATGTTAGAAAAATACATCAGGCTTGTTTAGTTGATGATGTTTTTTATGCTGAAAATGCTCCACAAGATATTTCTTGCCTATCTTGGGAAGGCCATGAATACATAGATAATATTAGAGACAATAAAGTTTGGTCTAATGTTAAAGAAAAAACTAAAACCCTTGCTTCTGCCAGTTTACCTATACTTGCTGAATATGCTAAAAAAGAAATATTTAAATTTTTACCTCAATAACATTACCTCTCAGCTGGTCTTTCGCGGCCAGCTAATTTATTTTTTTGAATGATGCCTCGATTTCCTCAATAGTATGATTTTCTATATAATCTGCACTATAAAACATCTTGTTACCATTCGACATGATTATGTAATATTTATATCTTGATACCAACTCTCTTATTTTTTCTTCTGAAAAGGTACCTTTCTCTGTTAGTTCCTTTATCATTTGGTCTTTGTCAAATTCAATAAAACCTTTATCTTTTATATATTTGAGTTTGTCTCTTTGCACTTTTATTCCCCCTTAGGCTGCTTATATTCACACACACCTTCGTCTGATATTCTTATTAAATTACTCGTGAACACATCTCTGTGTAATTAATTAAAGGTTTTTACATATTCTTGTAGAATAATATCCTATAGAAAGGATGTGATATTAATGTCAAAATCTAATGAAGAATTAGCAACCGAAATAACTGTTGCTTGGTTAAATGCTGTGGGTAATGCTTGTAGCACAGGACAATTCAACGGCTCCTGGTTAGAAGTTAAAGTTATCTCTGACGTATATCAAACAGCATATAACACAATTTCAAATTCAGATAAAAACACCGAAAAATAGCCATATACTTTAACTTCTATTTATTGGCTGCGCTTGCATTTCGAGTGCAGCCGACTCTTTTGTTAGTTGTATAATTGTCATAGCTATTAAACATATTTCTGAAACATTGATTTCAGCTTTCTGCTTCGCTTGTAATAATGATATTTGACTTTCTAAAATTTCTTTGTAGTTCATTCAAATCACTTTCCTTTCATATTTCCTTACCTTTAGAACCAACAGGTCTTTGCTGGAGCCTTGAATACATTCCCTTAGTCACTGGTGGGATTTGATATTTAAACTAGTGCTTGTCCCATATCTTTCCTTGCAAATTCATTTCTTGTTAATTTGAGACTTGTACATTTTCTGATAATGATGTTACATACTTTGTTAGTGCAGTTTCTGTGATTTTATATGCTTTCCCCACCTTTCTCGCTATAAGTTGATTCTGTGCGATAAGCTCATACACTGTCGGCGCTCCAACTTTAAGATAATTACAAACCTCTTTTACTGAATATATTTTCTCCATGTATATACCTCCATAATAATGATTTATCCGAATATGTCCTCTGCTTTTACATTGAATGCCTTTGCTATTGCCAACCTGCTATTTTCCCTTGGATATCTTTTTCCATTCTCCCAGCTCCAAAACACTTTTTGTGTTGTGTTACATTTAGCCGCTGCTTCCTCCTGTGTTAAGTTGTTTAGTACGCGAAGAACTTCTATCTTTTTATTCCATGCTAATTTGCCAACTTCTATCAAAATTCCACCTCCTCATTGACGTGCCCTAACGTCATTTCTATTTATGTGTATATATTACGTCATTTTCTTATCTTTTTCAAATGCAAATTGTCGTAATATTACGTCTATTTTGTTAAATTTAATCGTTTTTGCAAGTTATATTCTGTATGCTAATAATCTCTAATGATTACGTCATTTTATTGACACATTGACGTAAATAACGTATAATTTCTTTAAAAAGGAGATGTTTGTTGTGACAATTTCTAAGATTGATTTAGGTAGATTAATTAAAGAAGCGAGAAAGATAAAAAGCGAGAAAGACGGAAAGAAATTCACTCAAAAAAACTTAGCTGATGTTGTAAATAGATCCAGAAGCTATATTGGTGATATAGAAGCTGGTAGAACATATCCAAGTTTTGTATTATTAACAGAAATTGCACATGCGTGTAATGTTGATATTTCTTTCTTCGATAGTGGTATTGATGAAAAGATAAGTAAATATATGGATACTGAATGGAATGATGCAACTGTTGATGAGAAGGAAGCAGTTAAAGATATGATAAAAAATGATCCTTCTATAAAGATGAATTACATTTATGACAAACTTAGCAATGATAGAGATTTTGTTTTCGATTCTGCACAAGATGCAATTAAGTTTATATTGGAGCAACCAGCACTGATGGCATATGGTGGATATAACTTAAAAGATATGAGTGATGATGAAATTTTAGAGGTTGCTAATGACTTATTATTAACTTTAAAGGTTTCATTGGAACGTAGAAAGAAAAAATAAATCAATAAGTTTATATGGGGTGATTCTTTTGAGGAAGAATACTATTAGGACTATTGTTACAGGATTAAAGGAACACTATATGTCTACAGATGTATACTGTTTAATCAATTCATTAAGCATAACTTTAATCAAGAAACCATTACTTAATGGTAAAAAAGCAAAATGTGTAAGAAATATATTTGGGGATGAATTTATATATATATCTTCTACTGTTAGTGAATATGAAGAAAAGTTCATCTTGGCACACGAACTTGGCCATATCATTCTGCATAAAGACATTACTTGCGAGTATTACGATAACAGTCTATTAAATAAGGATAAACTAGAATTTGAGGCCAATTACTTTGCAATGGAATTTTTATTACCCAATAATCTCGATTATCTTGAATTAGAAGGTTTTTCACTTGAACAATTATCTAATATGTATGGAATACCTGAGAAAATACTTCTCATAAAAATAAATGAGTTAAATGAGGTGAAATTATGAGTCTTGAATTAAAAAAAAGAGGAGATACTTGGACGTTTGTTGTCGATATAGGACGTGATCCTCTTACAGGGAAGCGTAAACGTAAAAGTAAAGGCGGCTTTAAAACAAAAGGTGAATGCAGAGCTGCTGCAGCTGAAATTATATCTCAATTTGAAAAAGGAACTCTTATTGAGGAAACTGATTTAAACCTTGAAGATTACTTGAGAAAATGGCTTAAAGAATATGCTGCTAAAAATACAGCTTATAGCACTTATTCTCGGTATACCGAAATAATCAACAAAACCATTAACCCTAGATTGGGAAAGGTTCCTTTAGCAAAGCTTACTGCACTTCAAATCCAAGAATTTTACACCTATTGCATTGACACCTTAAAACATTCTCCAAATTCAGTTATAAGATATCATGCAGTTTTATCTAATGCCTTATCCATGGCTGTAAAATGGGGTTTATTAAATAGAAATGTCTGTGTAAATGTATCTAAACCGAAAAAAGTTCATGTTGAAATGAAGGTATTGAATGAAAGTCAACTAAGCAAGCTTTTAGATGGGCTAAAAAAGACGACACTATTTATACCTGTATTAATTGCCTCTCAAACTGGTATGAGATTAGGTGAAATATGTGGATTAACTTGGAAGGCAGTAGACTTTGATAATAGTTGTCTTTATGTTTATAGCCAGCTACAGCCCATAGACGGAAAACTCTTACCAGTATCATTAAAAACAAAATCTTCAAGGCGAAAGATCACATTATCTTCATTATTGGTAAATGAATTTAAGGAATTAAAAAATAAACAGGATCTAGATAGACAAGACTTTGGAGATGGTTACAATACTGGCAATTATGTTGTTTGTCAAGAAGATGGCAGACCATACGATCCTAAATATATATCAGGAAACTTTAGAAGAGTTATAAAAGAATATAAGAATAAAGATGGGAAGTGCTTAGCAGAACAATTAGAAATACCTATTATTAGATTTCACGATTTAAGACATACTCATGCAACTATCTTATTAAGGGCGGATATAAATCCAAAAGTAGTATCTGAAAGATTGGGGCATTCCTCTGTATCAATGACACTAGATACCTATAGCCACGTACTTCCAGATACTCAAAAAGATGTTGCTAATAAGTTAGATGAAATTTTTTTTACCCCTACTTGCCAACAAAATGCCAACAATGATGAATTTCCAACCGAATAAGCAAAAAAACAAAAACCCTGTAACACTAGTGTTTACAAGGTTTTCATATAATGCTGAAAGCGGGAATCGAACCCACGACCTACGTATTACGAGTACGTCGCTCTACCGACTGAGCCATTCCAGCATATTACATTTAAATGATATACCTACAAATATGTCATGTCAAGTAACAATATTACAACCCCCAAATCCAATTACAAATAAGTTTTTTTGTAAGTACACCCAATGGATACCAATAGCATAAATTTTGAATTTGCCTAAAAAAACCACGCATTTATCTATTTTTTTTGTTGAAAATAAATTATGTATTCTTCTGATTGATTTTCATAATAACAATTTATCTTTCTTTGCTTTTCGTTTTTGACTTTCTTTGACCTTTAAATTATTATATATTTATAAGGAGAAAACTCCTTCATAAATCTTATCTATGATAAAAATAATTTAAACTTGAGGAGGTATATATTATGTTTGAATTAATTCCTTTTGGAAGAAACAATAATTTAATGGGTAGAGACGATTTCATTAACAAATTCTTTGATGGTTTTTTTCAAGAAAATATATTTTCCCCTACATTAATGGCTGGTCAAGGTTTCAGAGTTGACCTTAAGGAAACCGAAAATTCATACATTGTAGAAGCTGACCTTGCAGGAGTAAAAAAAGAAGATATATCAATAGATTATGAAAATAATCATTTAACCATAAAAGCAAAACGTAATGAAACTGTTGAAGATACAAAAAATAATTATGTTAGAAAAGAAAGAAGATATGGAGAATTTGTTAGAAGCTTTTATGTAGATAATATAAACGAGAATACTATAGATGCATCCTTTAAAGAAGGTGTATTAACAGTTACATTAGAAAAACGTCAAAAAGGAATGGATAAAAAGACCCGCATAGATATACACTAATGCCCTCTCTCGATCTTAGATCGAGCTTTCAATCTAAACTCCTATGTAGAATGGAGTGACTAATAGTATTTGCTATATACAGAGAGCTATCAACTTAGTACTCTCTCTCGATCTCAGATTGGGCTTTCATTCATGCCCCCTTATGATAAGTAAAGTAGCTATGAGAGAGATGAATAAAAAATGTCTGCAGCCAACGTACTGCAGACATTTTTTATTCTTGATGTATAACGTCCAAAGAACCAAATTTACTGAACTGACCTAACCATGCAAGCTTAACAGTTCCTGTAGGACCATTTCTTTGCTTAGCTATTATGCATTCTGCCATGTTCTTTTCTTCAGTTTCTTTATTATAGTATTCATCTCTATATAGGAACATAACCAAATCGGCGTCCTGCTCTATAGAACCAGACTCTCTAAGGTCAGAAAGCATTGGTCTATGATCTGTTCTTTGCTCAGGTGCACGAGATAACTGAGACAATGCTATTACAGGACACTGCATTTCTTTAGCTATTGCTTTTATAGATCTTGATATTTCAGATACCTCCTGTTGTCTGCTTTCTCCACTTCCACTCATTAACTGAAGATAATCTATAACTATCATATCTATACCGTGCTCGATTTTCATTCTTCTGCATTTTGATCTCATTTCCATAACAGATACACCTGCAGTATCGTCTATGAATATCTTTGCTGATGCCAATGGTCCTGAAGCTCTAGCTATATTATCCCAATCTTTATCATCCAAGTTACCAGTTCTTAATTTTAACATATCTACATTAGCTTCAGTACATAACATCTTATAAGCTAGCTGCTCCTTGGACATTTCCAGGGAAAAGATTAATACACTTTTACCTGATCTAAGAGCTGCATGCTGAGCTAAGTTTAGAGCAAAGGTTGTTTTTCCCATAGACGGTCTGGCTGCTATAAGTATCATGTCACCCTTTTGAAAACCAGAGGTTTTTGCATCAAGTTCACCAAAACCAGAGGGAACTCCTGTTAATTCCCCTTTATTGTTAAACATCTTTTCTATCTGATCAAAGCCTCTAACAAGAACTTGGCTCATAGATTCAAAATCGCTGCTGATTTTATTTTGTGCTATATCAAATATTTTCTTTTCTGCTGAATCTAACACTTTTTGAACATCATCTTGCTGATTATAGCTCTCATCTATTATTTCATTAGAAACCCTAATGAGCTTTCTGAGCATAGCTTTGTCTTTAACTATGTTTATATAAGATTGAAGGTTTGCAGTAGATGGTACTGAACTACTTACCTCTGTTATATATGTAATACCACCAGCTGCTTCTAATTTTTCCGCTGCTCTTAAGTGCTCTATAAGAGTAACCATATCTACAGGAATATCTCTCTGATACAGTTCAACTATAGAACCAAATATAACCTTGTGAGTATCTCTATAAAAATCATCACTAACTAAAACTTCTGCTGCTTGTGCAATAGAATTTCTATCTAATATCATAGAACCTAAAACGGATTGCTCTGCATCTATATTCTGAGGCAAACTTTTTAGAGGTGTACTCATACTTTATCCTCCTAATGTGTCTTTTAACCATATTAATAATGGAGACCCTTAGAGTTATTATATAACCCACAGCAGGTCTCCCTAAGTCATTTCATCTATTTGTAAAAACACTTAGCTTTTGAAAACTATATCCATAAGCTCTTCAATTGTATCTACTGCTTTTACATCAATATCTGTTAATCCTTGAGGAACAGCTTTTAAATTATCCTTAGGTACAGTTACAAGCTTAATTCCTTTTCTTCTTGCTCCATATACCTTTTCAAATATTCCACCAACAGGTTTAACTTTTCCTCTTAAAGATATTTCCCCGGTAATAGCCACATCTTGTCTTAATGGCTTATTTAAAAGTGCACTGATTATGCATACAGTTATCGCTGCTCCCGCTGAAGGACCATCAATATTTCCACCGCCAATTACATTAACGTGAATGTCATAATCTCTTAAATCTTTATCAGTTATCTTACGAATTACTGATGCTGCATTAAATACAGAGTCTTTGGCCATACTTCCAGCAGTATCATTAAATCTTACTGTACCGGCTCCTTTTTCTTTTGCAGGAAATACTGATGCTTCTATTTCTATAGTTGAACCAATATAGCCGCTAACACCTAATCCGAAAACATGTCCAATTTCATACTTATCTTCGTTATTCATTTCTTCATAAGGAACGAATCTGCTAATAGCTAAAATGTTCTCAACATCCTTAACTGTTATTTTAACCTTTTCCTCAGGATTTAAACCATTATTATACAATACTGCACCATAAACATCAGACAAAATGTTTATTGCTCTTCTTCCTTCAATAGTGTATCTGCTTATAAGTTCTGGTACACCTGCTTCAAGCTTAACCTTTATCTTTTTCGCAGCATTTTTTATTATATTTTGAATATCCTTTGCGGTTAGAGGTTCAAAGTATACCTCTGTACATCTTGATCTTAATGCTGGATTGATTTCAGAAGGCTCTCTTGTTGTAGCTCCTATTAAAACAAAGTCTGCCGGTGCACCCTTATCAAATAGGTATTTAATATACTTTGGTGTATTTTCATCATCTGGATCATAATAGGATGATGAGAACTCTACTCTCTTATCCTCTAAAACTTTTAATAGTTTATTTTGAAGTATAGAATCTAATTCACCTATTTCATCAATAAATAACACACCACCATGGGCTTCAGTTACAAGTCCTGGTTTTGGTTCAGGAACACCGATTTCAGCTAAGTCTCTTTTGCTTCCTTGATATATAGGGTCATGTACAGATCCTAAAAGAGGGTTTGTTATTTCTCTTGGATCCCATCTTAAAGTAGTTCCATCTACCTCAACAAACTTAGCACCTTCCTTAAATGGAGAGTATTGAAGTTTTCTAGCTTCTTCTAATGCTATTCTTGCAGCAGTAGTTTTTCCTACCCCTGGTGGTCCATATAATATTATGTGTTGAGGATATGGTGAAGCTATTTTGGCCATTATAGATTTAATAGCTCTTTCTTGTCCAACAATTTCTGAAAAAGATTCAGGTCTTAACATAGACTGAATACTTTTTGTTAATTTTGTTGTGTCTAACACCTCAAGCTCCGCATACTTTTTTAATGTTTTAGCATTTTCAGGTCCTTTTTTCTTCTTTAATATACCAAGTCTAACTTCATCCACGTATTTTTCCTGCTTTTCCATTAGGACCTTTTCTACATCCTGTTCTATCTTGCTTTGAACATATCTTTTTGCAACACATTCAACAATCCAGTTATTTGTATCCTCAATTGCTTCATGTATAGTTTCTTCGTCAGGGATTACGTCAATGCCTTTGCCATCACTTACAATCTTATTTAACGCAAAAATTCTCTTATAGATATCTTCACTCTTTATATATTTTTGAAGTTTATATTTTACAACTCTTGAGTTTACTGTTTTCTCATCAACTATATTTCTTAATGCCTCATATAGCACGTTTACTTGAACTTCTAAAGGCAATTTCTTTTCCATAACCTTATTTAATTCATCTGAATCAAATTGTAATTTCACGCTTTATCCCCTCTCTACTCTTCGACAATAAGCACATTTATCTTAGTTGACACCTCTGGGTAAATTTTTAGTTCTATTTCATAATTTCCAAGATGTCTAATTGTTTCTGTTACAACCTTCTTCTTATCTATATCTGCTTTCAATTGCTTCTTTATTTCAGCAGCAATATCCTTACTTGTTATCGCTCCAAACAATCTTCCACCTGCGCCTGCTTTTGCTGACATTTTAACCTGTTTACCTTTTAACTCGTCTGCAAGTTTTTGAGCTGCTTCTATCTCTTCTAACTTCTTCTTTCTATCAGCCTCGTTCTTTTTATTTAATATGTGCATATTAACATCTGAAGCCTCTTGAGCTAAACCTCTAGGAAATAGGTAGTTTCTTGCATAACCATCAGAAGCATTCACCACATCATTCTTCTTTCCTACACCTTTTATATCCTTTAATAAAATAACTTTCATTTCTATTCACTCTCCCTTAAGTATTTGTTTATAGCATCTTCTAGCTTTTTAACTGCTTCTTTTAATGAAGAAGAAGCAAGCTTTGCTCCTGCTATAGTCATGTGTCCTCCACCACCTAAGGATTCCAGAATAAGCTGCACATTTATATCTCCTAAAGACCTGCCGCTAATATATACATCATCTCCTATTTTAACAGCAACAAAGGATGCTTGAATACCTGTAATGTTTACAAGTTCATCCGCTGCTTGGGCAGCTATTATGGTATCTTCTATTTTTGGTGGACAAACTGCTATAGCGATATTTTTTACCACTTTTGCTGATTTGATAATCTCAGACTTTTTTATATAATTATCTAAGTTGCTAGAAAACAACTTTTTAACGTCTATAGTGTCTGCACCCTGTTTTCTCAAGAACGCAGCAGCTTCAAAGGTCCTCACTCCTGTTTTAAAACAGAAGTTCTTTGTATCTACACAAATACCAGCTAAAAGTATTTCTGCTTCAATTGTTTTTAATTTATGCCCCTCTATCATGTATTGAAGTATCTCAGTTACCATTTCTGAGGTAGAGGATGCATAAGTTTCTATATAGCTTAAAATAGCATCTTCTATAAAATTAATAGACCTCCTGTGATGATCTATAACTACTACCCTATCTACTAATTTCAAAATATCTGGATTTTGAATATAACTTGAACTATTTACATCTACAACTATTAATAAACTTTTTGGTCCTATCATTGGCAAACATGCATTACTATTTATAAAAGCACCTTCATATTCCTTCAACTGTTCAACCTTAGCTAGAACGTCACTTATTCCCGCATTATAATCATCTAGAACAATGTAGCATTGCTTATTAATAGCATTTACTGCACTATATAAACCTATGGATGCTCCAAAACAGTCCATATCTGGATTTATATGACCCATTATAAATACGTTAGTACTTTCTTTTACCAGGTCTACAAGAGAATGAGCTATCACTCTTGCTCTAACTTTTGTTCTCTTTTCTATTTCTTTTGTCTTGCCGCCATAGAAGGACAACTTCTCTCCCTGTTTAACTACTACCTGATCTCCGCCTCTTCCTAGCGCCAGTTCCTTTGCTGTAATAGCGTATTTGTAGTTCTCCAAGGGAGTATTTCCACCCTTACCAATACCCATACTTAGTGTTACAGCTAATTTGTTGCCTATATTTATTTCCCTTAATGAGTCCAATATATCAAATTTCTTTTCCATTTCTTTTTCTATATATTTGTTTTGTATTGCAAATATATATTTATTGGAAGAATACTTTTTAACTGCAGCTTCAATATTTTGAGCATAAGCATTTATATTGGTTTCTATTGCAGCAATAAGGAGAGGTTTTTTATCCTCTTCTGTTGTCTTTATTACTTCATCTAAATTGTCTATCTCCACTAAAGCTATGGATTCCTTACTATCATCTATTGCAGATTTCATTTCATATTTATCTGTAACATCGCAGAAATAAAGTAGTATAACCTTACCCCTGCCAAATTTATTATCAGCTGTATCAACGACACTAGTATAAATATCGTAATACTTATTTTCTATTTTAACATATTGAAAGGATGTTTTACTCCCATTTAGTATCTTTACAAGCTTTATATCTGAGAATATATCCTTTACGTTTCTGCCTAGTATATCCAACCCATTCAGCATAGCTGTTGAATTCTGATTGTACCATAATATGTCACCCTTGTCACCAATTATAATTAAGGGGAAAGGAAGTCTTACTAAAGTACTTCTTGTTGCTACATCAAGCTGAGATGAAAAATCTTCAATAAACTTTTTCCACTCATCTTTTTTAACTTTTGCATTATTTATATTACAGATTATTGCTCCCACTAATAATGTCAATGTTACAGCACCAATAGCAAAGTGTCCATAGAAGAACAGACCTCCTATAAGTAACATAATTATTACAATATATAATAGGCTGCTATTGGTAAAACGATTAAATTTGCTGTTCATACTAATCCTCCAGCTTTCTTCTAGGTCTATTAGGATCAATCTTTCTAAAATCAAATATTGTTTCTGCTACTCCTAAATATATAAGAAGTATTGGTAAAATTAAGAGAACCATAATTATAATAGAAGTAACTGCTCCTTTTTTCATTTTATACCTATACATTAAGAAATATGCTGCTGCAGAAGCCCCAATTATCGTTAGAATTAAAGTGAATAAAGTATACGATGAATAAATGATATAATCTCCTGCTGAAAGCTTTCTACTTGAAAGAAACATTCCTAAACCAATGGCTAATATCATTAGTGCAGAAAATATTGTTGGTATATATAGTTTTGTAAAAGGTATAGCTTTAGCCATCTCAATTCTCAATTTTTTAAATACTGCCTTAGTTATAACATAGCTTAAAAAAGCATATATAACTGCTGCTGCAACAAGAGTTGCTGGTAAAAGTTTAAGAACAAAATCCGTAGTAAACATTTTATATGGACTTAACACGACATCTATCTGCTGCTTATTTACTCCTAATGAAGAATAAACATTTCCCGCCATGTTTATAGATTCTTGAATAACTTTAACCTGAGTGTTGATAAAAGCAATAAAACCACCCTTATAAATAAATGTAGTTAAAATCACCATGTTTATAATTATGCCTATAGCAAATGCAAAGGATAATAGCATAAGTGTAAAACTAAACTCTCTATTTTTATAAACACAATATCCAAGGGTGAGCCCTACTAAGCCACAGGTAACTGAAATTACAATTACAATCATGGGATTTATGAACATTATACCTAATATAGTACTAATAACTAGTGAGGCAATTGCATACTTTAACCCGTGTCTAATATACGTTAAGGTTATTGGTACCGGCAACAAGAAAAAAGCTATAACTTCTACAAATGGAATATATGTTCTTATAATCATAAAAACCATTATAATCGCTGCCATAAGTCCTGTTTCTACAATCGCCCTTGTACTTCTTATATTATTTTGCATCTTTTCCTCCATCTACATCCTATCTCTTAAATGATTATATAATTTACTTAAATCCTTCCCATCCTTTTCAATAACATCTTCTTCAATTATGCCCAATTTTAATTTTTTCTTCATAGTCTCATCTACTTCTACATTAGAGTATCCTAATCTATTAGCTAATACATATAAAAGTATTATTGCCCCTGATATACACTCAAGTATAGCATCCTGAGCCACATTACTTCCCTTAGTTAAAAGTCTATATAATTCTCCTATCATACACAATAAGCTTGCTTTTAATTGCTCAATTATCTTTACGTTAGACATAATATTAAAATCTTCTTTTCGCATTGTTCCACATCCCCTTTTACGCACTATACATTTATTTTAGTTATTTTTTAGGTTTTATGCAACATATGTTTATGCATCGAGGTTTGTTTATATTCTTTCAATTAATCCTTCAATTTTAAATTACTATAAAATAAAACAACTAAGGCAATTTTATGCCTTAGTCATCAATTATTATTTATTTGGCTATCAATTTATTATCAAGTTGTTGAGTTGATTTTATATCAATTTTAGTGATCTTCCATTCGTTATTTACATTTTTAAAATGGTATATTGATGTTGTTCTAACATTATTAAATGCACTATTACTTTTCTTAATAGCTGTTGTTGTGACTTGAACAGCCACTTTGTTATCTACTTTATCAGTAATACTTGCACTTTCAAAGGTGTACTCTACATCATATTTGTCAAAAATGGACTGCTGCTCATCTTTTACTTTGCTGCAATAATCAGTATTTGTTTGATCAAAAGCAGCCATAAAAGCAGTTATGTCCTTTTCATTAGCCCCTTGAATTGAGTTATATATTACATTATACACTGGTTCAAAATACTCTACCTTTTTAATATCTCTTTGATAAATCTTCCACTTATTGTCCACCTTTTTCAAACGTTCAATAACTAAAGATTTATTATCCATAAAATTGTTTCCCTTATTTAGTTTTACTGTTTCTACTGCCTGCACCTGAATATCATTTGCATTCTTAGTTAAGATATGTACGTCACTTGCTGTAAATTTTAAATCATATGTCTTCAATTCACTGTCCATCGCCGATTTAATATCATTATATTGCTCTGATTTATCGTCATAATAACCCATATATTTGTTTAAATCTTTTGCATTAGCTGCTTCTATACTGCCATCTATAACTTTTAATATTTCTTCATCAGATACATTTACCTTTGATACTGCAGAACTACTACTAGTTGAACTCTCATACTTTGGAGAGCAACCAATTAAAGAAATACTAAAAACTACACCAACAGCCAATAATGATACCTTCTTCACTGTTTCTCCTCCTAACAAGTGTAAAGTGTTGTTACAAATTGTTGTTTATTGCTACATGATTTTATAGGCAATACTGGTATTATAACATATTAAATTTAATATTTATACAAAAACTATTTTCCATTTACATATAAACATATATTTTCAACTAATCTGTCATATTTCCTGCAAATTAAAAAACTCCTGAATAATCAGGAGTTTTTATGTATAATATATTAACTATTCTGTTGTAAATGGTAATAATGCTATGTTTCTAGCTCTCTTTACAGCATCAGTTAATTGTCTTTGATGTTTTGCACAGTTTCCAGAAATTCTTCTTGGAAGAATCTTTCCTCTTTCTGTGATAAACTTTCTAAGCTTATTTATATCTTTATAGTCGATGCTTTCAGCTTTATCCATACAGAATGAACAAACTTTTCTCTTCATTCTTCTGCCCTTAGCTCCGCCTTTTCTAGCATCTCTATCTCTATTTCCGTTTTCTCTTCCCATCATTATCCCTCCTAACTTCTTAGAATGGTATGTCTCCGTCATCTATTGGAGTAATATCTTCTCCATAGCCTTGATCTCCAAAGCCGCCTGGTGCAGAATTACCTCCAAAGTTATCTGCTGATCTATTGTTAGCTCCTCCCCATTCAAGGAATTGCACTTCTTCAGCAATCACTTCGGTAACATATCTTTTAGTACCATCTTTAGCATCATAAGACCTAGTTTGTATTCTTCCGCTGATTCCTATGAGTTTACCTTTACTCATATAGTTAGCAGTGCTCTCAGCTTGTTTTCCCCATACTACTATGGGAATAAAATCTGCTTCCTTTTGACTATCTTTAGAAAATCTTCTATCGACAGCTATAGTAAATGAAGCAACTGCTGTACCATTTCCTGGAGTAAACTTAAGCTCTGGATCTTTTGTTAATCTTCCAATTAAAACTACCTTGTTCATATTAACACCAGCCTCTTATTATTCATCTACTCTTACAACTAATTGTCTTATAACAGTATCAGTGATTTTGAAAACTCTGTATAATTCTTTTGGTAACTCTGAATCTGCTGAAAAGTTTATTAATGTGTAGTAGCCTTCATTTATCTTGTTTATTTCGTAAGCTAACTTTCTCTTACCCCATAAATCAATGTTTTCAACTACTCCACCACCATTTTCGATAACACCTTTAAACTTTTCT
>JAUZPI010000139.1 GCA_030706015.1 Bacillota bacterium | reverse complement strand
TACGTTTCAATCTAGGTGCCTCTAATTGTTCAGACAAGGTTATTAAAAATATTGGAATAGCGAAAAAATATATTAAAAATGTAGGTATTGAAACTCCAATGACTCCTGAGTTCTTCGAAGCGTTTTTTAAGAAGAAGGAGGCAATCTTCGAGACAAAACTCGACTTTATCAATTGTGCAGAATTACATTTAAATGAGAATAACATAGATAATTATTCCGGGGAAAACATGTACATTTCCAGACACGGCTATATTTCTCCAACTTGGAGCAGGGAATTAACTCTGAAATTCATGAAAATAGCCCATGAAGAAAACTGGGATTTAGCAGTTCATGATTGCTCAAACAATACGAAGTTCTCCAGAGACTTGAACTTGAGCAGCAAAGAAGGCAAGTGGTTCGGAGCCAGTAATTATGCTTGTGAGTTTTCCAGAATTCCATACGAAGTATTTTTACCAATACTACGTGATGACAATTTCAAATTTATAAGTGAAGAAGAATTACCTGAGGGCTATAAGCCAGGTGAGCTAATTTTTTAAAGAGTCTTGTGATTTTGTTTTTATGAAAAAAGATGCCCTAAGGACCTACTAGGTTCAAGCGGCATCTTTTTATTAATTGTATTACTGCACCAACCTCAACACCCCTTAATTTTACTGGAGCTCTCAGGGGATTTCGAACCCCAGACCTACTGATTACGAAATCGTTGAGGTATAAATCAGGCAACATCATGTGAGTGTAATTCAATGTATACACATTGAATTTATAACATTAATTTTTTTCTAAATAGTAACATGAAAATTTTCCTTTTTTTCTCTATCCTTACTCCCTGTTCATCTAGCTCTTTCATAACCCTAAAACTTGAAGCATTTCATTCCTGTCATTTGACGTATATCTGCATTGGTTAGGTTTCTTACTTCATAGAACTTATTTTTAAGTATCATAGATTTTATCACAAAATTGTCTATTAACAACTCTGACTTATCATTTTAAGAAAGCAAGAATTCAACTAAAGGCTTTAGTCTGTATATCTTGTTTGTATCCGATAAGACTTTCATTGTACTAACTATGAAAAAGTGATACATAAAATAATTATTTATCTATATTAAATGAAAGCCGACAGAGTGGAAAGTTGCTACAAGAAACAAACCATCCAAATTTCCCATACTTTTGCTGTAACTTCCCATTGCATATAGGACATTTTAACTCATCTATATTTCGTTCTTTTATTTCTAAATCACCCGTTCCAAATTCTGCAATCTCTATGACTTTTTTATATATAACAGGAGCGTTTGAATTACCAATTAAGTAATTATACTTAAATATAGTTGTTATTGCACTAAAGTCATCAGAAATTCCATCTTCTCTAAGGTACTTTGCTATCTCCTGTAAATCACTTAAACTTCCTTTTAATGCGTATTTAATTATATTCTTATATGGAGCAAACCTCGTAAAATACCTAACCTGTTTATCTTCATGTTTATCCTCAAAAATGATGTCTTCATCATTAATTGAAAACCTTTTTTCCATTAGTCTTCTTTGAAAATCTTCAGCCTGACGTCTTTTTTTATCTTCTTCTGCCAATTCCCTCTGCTGTTCTTCATAAAGACATTGGGCAGCATAATTGTTTATAAATTCTTCATTTGCCTTTATATATTCTTCAGCAAAGTTACACCCTATCTTACCGTTGGGATGTATTAATACATCAGTTAAATTATAAGATTTTATATAAAGTTCTTGAAAATCATTATTAACCACATATGGATCCGAATATTGCATATTTTTAGCGAATATTATTCTTGTTTTATCAACATCCAAATAAACAGCAATCTTGTCTAGCTCATTAAGCATTATTTGTTGAAAAAAACTCACTTCAATTTGTTGCTCTTTTATCTGTAATATTTCTTCTTTACCACTAAGTAGCCATAATATACCAACACTTAACTTCTCATACTCTTTCTGTCTTTCCTGCCAATCCAATATATCTAGTTCTGTACGCTGATATTCTATAGCCAGTTTTTCACCACTGTTGAATTCTATAAGTAAATCTGTTCTTCTTTTGTTTGGAAATCTATGATTTAAATTAATATCTATATCTTTATACTTGTCTTTAAAATAATTATATAGAACCATCTTCCCTTTCTTATGCTCTTCAGATTCCCTTGTAGGATTATTATTATACGGACATTTTTCATCAGTAACCTTATGTGAAAAATGAGGAACCCGTTTTTGAGGATCTCTGATTCGAAGTGTTACTTCTTTACCACATTCCTCGCAAAACAGTTCACCATTTTTACTTGCTATTTTCCATTCCTTTTTAAGCTCATAGTTTAATGCTAAATTGTTATTAACAATGGAATATGCACAAATCTGTTTCCCATTATATAAACAGGTTTCCATTTTAATTCCTCCTCATAATATTCCAAATAAGTTAGTTTTTCTTGTTGCGAATTTCCTTATAGCTTTAGAAATACTTATATCAACAAACTGTTGCAATCTTCTATCATCCTTTATTCTCAACCCCTCTTATGTAAACCTTAATGTATATTTCCCAGCAAATTGATTGGCCATAACTTCCATTAGTTGCTTTTCAATTTGTTTCTTTTTATACTTAGATTTAATTCATTCATATTCATCCGATTACTCCAAACTCTATATGATATACTTCACTTTACATAAATGCCTATACACTGTAAGCCTATAATACCATACCATACAATACCTTGTATCTGTATCCATATTGTACCACAACCACATCAAACTATTATATAGGATAAATCAACCTTCTTTTCATCTCTAGACCTCATATTTTTTATTTTCACTTCATTCTTTACCATCTCTTCTTCTCCAATTAATATTACATTTTCTACACCCAACTTATTAGCAAAGTTCATTTTTTTCTTTATTGAGTTATCCTCGAAATATACTGATACCCCATAGCCTTTTTCCTCTAGGTGTCTCATAACTTTTATAGAGTAGCTTATGGTATCTCCAATGGGAACTATTAAATAATCCAATTTATTTTTTATTGTATAGTTCTCTATAAAACCTATTTCTTTTAATACAAAAAACAATCTGGTTATTCCTATTGAAATACCGACACCTGGTAATATCTTATCTGTGTAATTTTCCGCCAAATTATCGTATCTTCCACCTGAACAAATTGAACCATAGTCTTCATTTCCTACTAGTATTGTTTCAAAAACAGTTCCAGTATAGTAATCCAGTCCTCTGATAATTTTCAGGTTTATTTTAAATTGTCCACTATCTACACCTATGTCCTCCAGCATTGATTTAACCTGACTTAGTTCATTTATTCCTTCAGTAAAATACTCATTATTAATATCAAGTTTCAATAGTTCCTCTAATATTTTTTCATTAGTTCCTTGGATATTAAATATTCTAGTTAAATACTTACTTTTTTCATCGCCAATAATACCTAAAAGCTCATCCTCAAAGCATTTTTGACCAATTTTATCATACTTATCAATTAAAATCATTACATCAGTGGTGTTTTCTATCTCTAGCTCTCTTAGTATACCTTTTAATATCTTTCTATTATTAATTTGAAATTGATAATTTACTATGCCTATTTCTTTAAATGCTTTGTCAGCTAAACTTATAACCCAGGCATCATTGTATATACTTAATTTATCTTTACCAATAACATCAACATCGCATTGATAAAACTCTCTGTATCTACCTTTCTGATTTCTTTCACCCCTATACACTTTTCCAAATTGATACCTTTTAAAAGGAAAGGTTAAATCCTCATAGTATTGTGCTGCATATCTGGCAAAGGGTACTGTTAGATCAAATCTTAATGCTAAATTATTTTTGCCCCTCTGAAAGTTATACACCTGCTTTTCTGTTTCACCGCCACTCTTAGCAAGTAAAACCTCTGCTTTCTCTATTATTGGTGTATCTATAGACATACAGCCATTTCTCTTATAAACCTCTGTGATTTTATCTACTATATCATTAAATATTTCCTGCTCCTTTGGTAGTAGTTCCATGAATCCTGCCAATATACTTGGTTTTATAATATTCTTACTCATTTCATTCACTCCATATCTAATTATATTGTTAAATAACAAAAAACCATGTAGGCGAAATATCCCACATGGTTCAATAAATTATGCTGGCACTTAATCTATCATCACCTAGAGATACAAGCCTACTTGAATAGACTTGTATCTGCCGAAGCAAATCAAGTCTCTAGTGATGATGATGTATTAAATTAATAGTATTTATAATAAGTGCTTGCATAACATTTCCTCCAAAAATTATTTTAGTAATATTGTATATAATATTGTGGAAAATATCAACAGTGTTTATATTAGCTTTTTAATAATTTTAGCAGATTCTATATTTAGAGAATTTATAAAGCTAAAAATAAGAGTAAGTTCATTTTCATCATATGTAGAAAGAAGTTCATCTATGGCCATATCCAAGGAAGAAAATATTTCTTTTAGCTGTAAAGAACCTGCATTAGCATCCTCGCTTCCAGTTGTAGAGCGAAGAATAACCTTCCTGCGATCCTTTGGGTCTTTATCACGAATAATATAGCCAGCCTTCTCCAAACGATCTATAAGAGCTGTAACAGCTCCACCGGTAAGCCCTGCAAATTCAGCTATCTGCCCTGCAGTAACACCTTCTGATCGATTAATAAAATCTAGACATTTATGGTCAGTAATATTTAATTTAAGTGTATCTGCAATAGTTTGATGCAGCATAATAGCACACTTGCTGTTTTCCTTCAATTCTTCCATAAGTTTTTCTTTTAACTCAGTTTTTTATTGCTTGAAAAAAATATACCTCCTTAGTATTTAACCCTAATAAGCCGAAGTGCACCTTGCAATGCTTAATTTTATATTAATTCAAGTGAAACAAAATCGTATGATCCATCTTTATACTATTGCTTTTATTTCTATCTAATTAACTATTGATTGAAGCAAAATCGATTCTTCAACCATGGTTATTATAAATACTTTCTCATATTCTCAGGAATGCCTGAATATGCATTTGGCCACAAATGAATACCTTCCATAGAATATTGTTTTCAGTACAAAAAATCCCTCAAACTAACAGCATGAGGGAATATAAAACACATTTTAGTATTTGCATTTAAATGATTTCCTTTGCGTACGGAATAAGCCGAACAAGATAGGCAACTCCGAAACAGAGCGGTACTCCTATTACCGCCACCAAGCCAAATTTCATCAACTGATTTATATGGATATTGCCCATCGCCAGTTTCAGAAAAACTATGATCGGCACGTGGATGATGTACACTGCAAAGGAGTGCTGTGAGAGGAACCTGCCGAACTTCTTCCCGCCGCTTACGAATCGGCGGAAGAATGTGATCAGCGCAAGGCTCATACCCACTGCAAAGATCGAATCCCACAGCGCAAATACAGCCGACTGCCAGCTGCCATGGCCTATCCATGCGCTGCCCGAGCCCATGAGCGCAACAGGGAACAATATGATTGACGCGAGTATGGCCCAAACGAAGCCCAGCTGTCCGAGGGAACCGGGGATCGACCGGAGCCATCCACGCTTAAAGGCAAGCATTCCTATAAGGAAAAAGCTCAGGTATTGGGTCAGATAATCAAGCGACGGGAAACCAAGTATACTCGTGCCGTACGGAATGACGATACGAAGCAGGTAACTAGCGACCACGAGTGCCAGCATGAAGAGCGCAACTGTGGGCAACGTAAGCCTCTGGTGATTCTCAGGTACCAGGCGCCACTGTCTGTTCTTCACAATCCTTCGCCAAACCATGTAACCTAGGTCGAATAGGAGCAGCATCACAGCGAACCACATCGGCCCCAATCCAAAGTGGATTGCCGCCCCATTCCCTGCTGGTGACTTTGTCATTTGATTGCCCCAGTATGCTATCGGGCTGAGTATGAAGACGTAAAGGAGCGTGGGGATACCGAGCCTTAAAAACCGGTCTTTAAGGAAGCTTCCGGGCCCCTTGCGTTCGAAAGACCCAGGCGTGAAATACCCCGAGAACAGGAAGAGCAGTCCCATGAAATACGCCTGGTTCAGCATCATGAACAAATATAACGTGTTGTAGATTTCAGCCAGATGCTGCAGCACGACAAGTATCACCATCCATGTGCGCAGATTGTCGACAAAGTACAGACGCTTCTCCGGCTCTTCCGCCGAAAGACTTGTCACTCTGTTTCCCTCGGTAAGCGCGCAGGATAAAAGGCATGAAAGAGCCAGCAATATAAGCCCCAGGCCCAGTCCGATTGCCGCTATTGTAAGGCTTTGTGTGAGATTCTGGACAGTGGGGCCCGCCTGTTTCAGAACGTTAGTTTTTCTCGTAAAAGCAAAGGTAATTATGAATACCAAATAAAACGGCAAGTTGGAAAAAACATATACTTTAGAGAACGAAAATTTAAAATATAGCGGAAATATCACCGCGATCATCAGGCAGACATAAAAGAAGGCGGCGGACAAATAGGTCAGGGATTCAGTGTTGCTTATTCCCTTGTTGGTTAAAAACGAAATGATATATGCTATTATCGCCGCGATGATCCCGTTTATGACAACGATGCATAAGGCGTATATATATATGCCTATGACTATTTCGGATTTCCTGAGTGGTAATACTCCATACAGTTTTTCCAGATTGTTTTTTTCATATACGGAAAAATACTGACCAGTAAGGGGCGCCGAAATAATCATGACAACCAAGGCACCAAAAAAGGGTGTCTTTGAAATCACAGCGAGGAAAGTCCCTAGAATGTATGCAATCATGAACATAGGATAACGTGACTTCATTATATGGTGATCGAGCTTTATGGATTTGAGAATATTATTCATGATTTCCAACTCCTTTGCTTATTGATACTAAGATCTCATCTATAGAAGGTGTTTCAGTAACGATTTCTGAAGGTAAATGTTTCATCTCGGAAGTCGGCAGCAGTCCCGCAAATCCGGCGATATTTGTGGTGAGTCCGATTATTTTTTTCTTCAGTAAATCCGTCAGGTCATGGGGGCCGCCCCTGACGATGCAATAGCTTTCCAGCAAATCGTCTTTAGTGCCGCAATAAAAAATACTCCCATGATCAATTAGCGTAATATAATCGGCGATTTTTTCAAGGTCAGAGGTAATGTGGGTTGAAAAAAGTATGCTTTTCTCACCGTCGGCAATATATTTCCCCAATATTTCAAGCAGCTCGTCACGTGCAACAGGATCAAGTCCACTGGTCGGTTCATCAAGTATTAAAAGCTTTGCCTCGTGTGACATTGCAACTGCAAGCATCAACTTCATTTTCATACCACGAGATAACTCTTTTACCTTTTTGTCCATAGGAAGATGGAAGTCGTTTACATATTGATTAAATAGTTTACTGCTCCAGCTGCTGTAAAGGCCTCTAATGGCTCTTTCTACTTCCCTAACTTTCCAGCTGTCAACAAAATATATATCATCAAAAACTACCGCAATGTCCTGCTTGATTTTCTGCTCGTCCTGCACATTATCTAGGCCGAATATTTTTATTTCACCGCCATCCCGGTTTATCATATTGAGGATTAGCCGGATTGTGGTAGTCTTGCCAGCGCCGTTTTGACCTACAAATCCAATGATATACCCCATAGGTAAAGAAAAAGAGATGTTATTCAATGAAAAATCTTTATAGCTTTTACAAAGTTTTTGTATTTCAATAGCATTATTCATATGGATTTCCCTCCAACATAGATTTAAGCATTTGTAGTAATTCTTCTTGAGGCAATTTAGCTATTTTTGCAGCATTTATGGCAGCCGCAAAACCATCTTCGATTTTACGAAGCAGCTGTTCACGTACTAGCTCACTGTTCTTCGGAGATACGAAACAGCCTTTACCTTGTACGTTTACAATAAAACCCTCCTGCTCTAAATCAGAGTAAGCTCTTGTTGTAGTAACTACACTTATTTTTAATTCGCTGGCAAGCTGCCTAATGGACGGAAGAATATCTCCTTCATTTAATTCATCACTAAGTATGGCTTCCTTAATTTGTTCTTTAATCTGTTCATAAATAGGTTTTCCTGAAGTATTTCTAATAATAATCCGCAATACAAAACCACCTTCATCACACCGAATGTATCTTCATTCTTTTATTGTCTTCAGTGTATCAACTGTATATATCGAATAATAACACTTGCTTTATAGTATGTCAATATTTTGTTTTTTATACACCTATGCCAAGTGATGGTATGAGCGTACATTTCAAATGTTAATTTTTATATAAGTATTATCACCACTATCAGCCATTATCAGATGAGCATAGCCTACGGGAACACCTGCACTTGAAGCTACTTCCATGTTGAAGTAACAAAAAATGTTCTAGTAGATAAGCTACTTTGACTTAAGAATGTTATGTCGTCTACAACTTTTCTGAAAAGCTCCCCATTAAATTCTTGTAGCACCTTTTTACATCTAATGTATATAAATTAGTATGTTATTTACACCTATATTGAAAAAAGCAGTCAATAAAAAAGTACAAAAGGGGCTGTCGCACTAAAAATTAGTGCGGCAGCTTTTTTGCCTAAAAAAATAAATCTCCCACTCGGAAGAGTGAAAGATTTATAGTAAAATTAATATATGGCAAAATACATTAATTTACACAAAAATTATACTT
>JAUZPI010000138.1 GCA_030706015.1 Bacillota bacterium | reverse complement strand
TTTTCGTTTGCGTTTATATTTAATCCCATAGTTTTTTAACGCGGGCCCACAGGTTCCCTCGACTCGCTTCTTAGATACAACATATCCCCGTCGAAACCAAGTACGCCCCCTTATTATAAGGGCATAAGTTAAGATGTATAAGCATCTTACTCATCGGCCTATGGTCTGCAAACGACATTGTCATATCTGTTAGTTAATAGTTCTTAGTTCTTAGTTCTTAGTTCTAATTGTTTTACTCGCTCCCGAGTACATTTAAAATAATACACCATCTTATTTCTTTTATCAAGTATAAAATAACTGGTGTTTAAGCTTTATTATACCCTATAATACCACCAAATACTAGAATTATATTTAAATATATTTATAGGTTCGTTTTTAGCTTAGTATCTAGATCTTTCTTTCATCTGTCTTTCTATATCTCTCTTTGCTGCTTTTTCAAGCATAACGTCTCTCTTATCATAGTCCTTTTTACCTTTAGCAACGGCTAGATTAACTTTAACTCTTCCATGCTTAAGATATAAAGACAACGGTACAAGAGTATATCCCTGTTGAGTTGTATACCCTAGCAGCTTACTGATTTCAGCTTTATGGAGTAAAAGCTTTCTCTTTCTCAATGGATCCTTGTTAAATATATTACCCTGTTCGTAAGGACTAACATGCATGTTGCAGACAAAAATTTCTCCATTTCTTATTTCAGCGTAACTGTCCTTTAAATTAGCTTTTCCCGCTCTTATAGACTTTACTTCAGTTCCAACTAATTCGATTCCAGCCTCCATTGCTTCTTCTATAAAATAATCATGACGTGCTTTTCTATTTTCAGCTAAAGTTTTATTTTCACTTTTACTCTTAGCCATTGTCCTACCCCCTTGAAATTAAAAACAAAAATGTATCCACATTTAAATATCAAAACCTACTTAAATGTGAATAAGTTTACCACCTATGTGTAAAACTATTATACCCTAGTAATTCTACAAGTCAATATATATCTTCGTCAGCCTATATAATGAAATAAATGCGCAGCTTACAGCTGCGCCTAAAACAAGTCAATTTATTCTTCGCCTATAACTTCTGATTTATAGGAAGGTTCAATACCAACTTTATCCTCTTGATGGACTATTTCTATGCTATCATCTTCATCGTCTATACTATCGAAGATAATTTCCTCATGATTGTTTTCTAAATCATCCTCACTTGTGCCTACCAGTTCAAAATATATCTCATGGGCATGAATATCTACTTTAGTAACCTTAATTGCTACTTCATCACCAAGCTTATAAATCTTCTTGGTTCTTTCTCCAATTAAGGATAGATGCTTTTCATCATATATGTAATAATCATCTACTAAATCACTTATATGAACCAAGCCTTCTATTGTATTTGGAAGCTCTACAAATATACCAAAGTTTGTAACTGAGGATATTATTCCAACGAATTCTTCACCTATTCTATCACTCATATATTCAGCTTTCTTTAGGTCATCTACCTCTCTCTCTGCTTCCTGTGCTACTCTTTCCATATCGGATGATTGAGCTGCTGCATAATCTACAATTCCAATAAGTTTCTTACTTCTCTTTTCTGGAATTCCGCCATTTAAAAATTCTTTTATTATTCTATGAATCATCAAATCTGGGTATCTTCTTATAGGTGAAGTAAAGTGGCAATAATATCTTGCCGCAAGACCAAAATGTCCTACACATTCAGGAGAATATCTAGCCTGCTTCATTGAACGAAGTAAAAGTGTACTTACTACAGTTTCTTCCTTCTTTCCTTTTACTTTTTCTATAATTTGCTGTAGTGCCTTTGGATGTACCTCTTGGCCCCATCTTGCTATATATCCTAGGTTATGAATAAATTCATTGAATCGTGCCAGTTTTTCTTCATCTGGATCTTCGTGCACTCTATACACAAAAGGAAGATTAGTCCAGTAAATATGTTCTGCTACAGTTTCATTACATACCAGCATAAATTCTTCTATTATTCTATTGGCAATTGCTCTTTCATAAGGCTTTACATCTACAGCCTTTCCTTGCTCGTTTAAAATTATTTTGCTTTCAGTAAAATCAAAATCTATAGCACCTCTTTGAAGCCTCTTATTATTTAATATCTGACAAAGTTCCTCCATGTCCTTAAAGTCTTGAATCAGATAATTATATCTTTTCATTAATTCTTCATCATTGTCTCTTAGAATCTTTGTAACATCAGTATAAGTCATTCTTTCACTAGTTTTGATAATACTCTCTGCTAACTTGTGGTCTACTACCTTACCTGTATTATCTATCTCCATAAAGCAGCTTAAAGCAAGTCTATCCACCTGCGGATTTAAACTGCATATACCATTAGATAACTTCTTAGGCAGCATAGGAATTACTCTATCTATAAGATATACTGAAGTTGCTCTTTGCAGTGCCTCTTTATCTAATGGATTTTTCTCTCTAACATAGTGAGATACATCTGCAATATGAACTCCTAAATAAAAGTTGCCATTTTCTAACCTTTGAAGAGACACTGCATCGTCCAAATCCTTTGCATCCTCTCCATCAATTGTAACCATTCTTAATTCTCTTAAATCCGTCCTTCTAGCATACTCCTCCTCAGGTATTTCATTCTCTATCTGTGCTGCAAAAGCTTCTACTTCTTGAGGGAATTTCTCTGGTAGTTTATATTTTTTAATTATGGTTAGTATATCTACGCCTTTATCTTCTTTCCTGCCAAGTATGCTTATAATTTTCCCCTCAGGATTTCTCCTCTTTTCAGGCCATTCAGTTATCTCAACTTCAACAACTTCTCCTGTTTTGGCTCCATTTTTCTCAGTTTTGGGTATAAAAATATCTTGGTGAATTCTCGGATCATCTGAAACTACAAAACCAAAGTTCCTGCTGTCTTCATAAGTTCCCACGATAGTCTTATTACCACGCTCTAATATCCTTATTATTTCTCCTTCACACTTTTTCCCTCCGTTCTCTTCCTTTGTAATCTTTGCTATTACTCTATCTCCATGCATAGCACCATTCATAAAAGAACTAGGAATAAATACATCTGGTCTTTCAATTTCGGGAATTACAAAGCCAAATCCTTTATTGTGACCTTGGAGCTTTCCAACCACAAGTCCCATTCTTTCAGGTACCCCATAATGTTCTGAGCGAGTTTTTACTATTAAACCGTCCTTTTCCATGCCCTTTAATAACTTTTTAAAATCTTTCATCTCTGATCTACGAATATCAAAGATAGATGCCAGTTCTTGAATGTCCATAGGTTTATATGCTTGTTCTTCCATAAAATTAACTATAGTTTCTCTTATATTCATATTAATCCTCCATTTTAATTATTTTCTAATATGCAAATTATCCATAAGTATACTAACAAAATCCGTGATTTTAAGTCATACTATTATTTTAACCCAAATTCCATCATATATATTAAAATTAAGTAAAAAAATAAGGGGGTTGATATTAAAATCCGCCCTTTGTACTGATTTTTGTTTTTACATATTGATTATAATAAGATATTTTATCATAAAATTTGCCTAAAGGTAATAAATTTAGATGCCTCTATTTAAATCACACTGATTAACACTTTATCACTTATAATTACGCAAACATGACACTTTCATACATTGTTCTGATATTTTTTACTATTTGATTAATAATGATATTGATATATAATAATATTAACATATCGCATACCAGTCATTTATTTTAATAATTTAATTTCAAGTTGCTTTTAACTCTATTGAAGGAAGGTGTTTTTATTGGAAGAAATCAAGCAAGATTCAAATATTATAGGTATGAATATTGATAGTTTTTCAAGAATGATTGGTGAACACTGGAATGTAAAACATGATATTTTTAAAAATTATATATTTGCTAACCTAAGTGTTGGTTTAGTTAAAAATAGTGACCTGAGAAATGAAATAAACAATTTATATAATCTAGATAAATTAACTTACTATAATGCTGCAAAAAATTCTTCATGTATAAACCATGTAATTATGACTCAAGGTACTTTAGAACAAGAAGTTTACGGAAGAAAAGCCTTGGGCATACTCATAATAGCAGAAACAGATTATAAATTAAGGGATAAGATTATTAGACTGCTTAGAAAATACAATCCTATAGTTTATAATGCGGTAAAAAAACATAATATAAAACAACTATCTAAAAAATATTGTGATATTGATGAAGTCACCAGAGTAACAGAATCACGATTAGACTCCTCAATATATTTTTATTTAAGCATGTACCGTTCTCCAGAATTAGTTGACCAAGCTTGTATAGAATCAATTATTAATGATATAAAATATTTCGAATTTAATGACCCAATGACAAGGAATATTGATACAGAATTGATACTGCTTAAACATGAAACCCAACAAATAAAATCACTAATAAAAAGACAATACGGTAAAATTCATAATTACAAGGATATTTTAAATAATGATAGCGAGTACATTCGAGAAATAGGATACATCCTCGAAAACTTATTTATTATCAATAAGCTGGATATAAATCACCTATTTTCTAATTTCAATTATGTAAACATTAGTGAAATTATCCTATCCCTCATAAAAGAGGAAAACGAACTATTAGAAAATAATGAAGTAATACTTAACCATCTTATTTATGGTATTTTTATTAAATCTCTTCTTGGGGAATATAAAAAAGTACGGAATCTTTATTTCGAAAACTATCAGGAAACTTTATTTTTTAGACTCAGTTCATTAGAAGAAAAACTTAATGCTGTTCTTAAGGAAAATACAGAGCTTAAATCTAGTTTATCTATTCTTGAGAAAGAAAAAGAGTCCTTTAATCAAACTCTTACCACTCAGATAAATAAATTAAATAAGGCTCATAAATCTGAAACAAATGATCTTCAGAATAAAATCAAAGAATTGGAAGCTCAACTTTTGGAGGAAAAAAACTATAGACGTGAATTAAACGCTTTAAGAGAATATATCTTTTACATAAATAATTCCTATATACCACCTACTACTAATGATTCATTAGAGGATTATACTGACATTGAAAAACTCCTAATTATCGGTGGGACTAAGGAATGGAGAAGGAGATTCAGAGAAAAGTATCCTAAGCTGCGTACTCTCAATGGATTTAACGAAAATTTTGAAATCAGTACACTAAACAGCTATGATTATATTTTTTTCTATACAGGCTATATGAATCATGCTACTTATTATAAAGCAATTAATTACATCAGATTACACCAACTTAAATTTGGTTATATCGGAAAAACAAACATTGACTTAGTAGAACAGGAAATTATAGAAGAAATACTACAATTGGCTAAATAAAAAAAGAGTTCTGTAGCACTGAATGATGGAATTTATAAATTCCTATAAAGTAAAGAATGGCATGCCCCGAACTAATCAGGTATGCCATTCTTTATATCCGTTATAATTACTTTACTAAAGCTAAAGCTACAGTTACCCCTGCAAAAGCTAGTGCTGCTACTGCAGTTATTCTTGCTAAAATAGTTTCTCTAGTTCTGGATTTATTCTTTGAATAAAACGTATCACCAGTTCCAGTTATCATGTTTGTTAGTCCGTCCATCTTACTTGGTTGCATTAATATTGATACAATAACCACTACAGATATAAGTATTTGAGCTCCTATTAATACGTTATGCACAACATTCCCTCCTAATCTTGTATACCCCCATTGTATTTAATCGCTAACCTGGGGAAAAATTTATCCGATGACTACCAACCGTAATACTCCCGCTTCTATAACCGGTAGATAACAGCCGCTACGTCCCTGAATAACGATTTCTAACCTTGAGATGGAGTTTTTATACCCCCCATTCCAAGCCAAGAACTCAGTTTATAACAAAACTAAATTAAAGCGTTTCCAAACTTATTTATAATTCCAAATCTTATCTATCTCTAATTTCACAACTGTTATTTTAACATATACTGCTACATATTACAATAGAGAAACATAAAGTCCTACAGCACGTTGACTATCTTTCACTTCGCTAATCAAATCCAATATTTCTTTAAGCAAAATGGGGGTTAGTCCCCCCCATTTAACTATTGTTTTTTCTTTAAGTTATAGAATGCGTTAAGTCCTCTGTATTCAGCTGAATCCTCTAATTCTTCCTCTATTCTTAATAATTGATTGTACTTAGCTACTCTTTCTGATCTAGCAGGAGCACCTGTTTTTATTTGACCGGCATTAACAGCCACAACTAGGTCTGATATAGTAGTATCTTCAGTTTCGCCTGATCTGTGTGAAATAACTGCTGTGTATCCAGCTCTTTCTGCCATTTCTATAGTATTAAGAGTCTCTGTAAGTGTACCAATTTGATTAAGTTTTACTAGAACAGAGTTCGCAACGCCTCTTTCTATACCCATTTGAAGTCTCTTAGTGTTTGTAACGAATAAGTCATCTCCAACTAATTGAATTCTGTTTCCTAATCTTTCAGTTATTAGTTTCCAGCCTTCCCAATCCTCTTCTGCCATACCATCTTCAATAGAGATTATAGGATATTTATTAACCAGGTTTTCATAGAAATCAACCATTTCCTGAGGAGATAGAACTTTTCCCTCACCAGCTAAGTTATATTTACCATTTTCAAAAAATTCAGACGAAGCAGGGTCTAAAGCAATGTATATATCTTTTCCTGGAGTATAACCTGCGTTTTGTATAGCCTCTACTATTACTTGAATAGCCTCTTCATTTGATTTTAAATTAGGAGCAAATCCACCTTCATCACCAACTGCTGTTTCAAGTCCTTTTGATTTTAATAATGCCTTTAATGCATGATATACTTCCGCACCCATCCTTAATGCTTCTTCAAAGCTAGGAGCACCAGCTGGCATTATCATAAACTCTTGTAAGTCTACGTTATTGTCAGCATGTTTTCCTCCATTTACTATATTCATCATAGGAACTGGAAGCACTTTTGCGTTTACTCCTCCAATGTATTGATAAATACTTAATCCTAGATAATCTGCTGCTGCTCTTGCTACTGCAAGGGAAACACCTAACATTGCATTGGCACCTAGTTTACTCTTATTTTCAGTTCCATCTAATTCTATCATCAATTTATCTATAGCCACTTGATCAAATACATTCATTCCTATTAATTCAGGTGAGATTATTGTATTTACATTGTCTACAGCATTTAATACGCCTTTTCCATTATAAATCTTTTTATCATTATCTCTTAATTCAACAGCTTCAAACATTCCTGTTGAAGCTCCTGATGGTACAGCTGCTCTTCCAGTAGTTCCATCTTCTAATATTACCTCAACCTCAACTGTTGGGAAAGCTCTAGAGTCTAATATTTGCCTAGCAAATACATCGATAATTTCCACATGTGTTTTCATAATTAACATCTCCCTTAAAAAATTTTATATGTAAAACAGTAGATTTAGTGTTTGCTATTTTTCTAATTTTTATCCTAAAATTAACACAATCTGTTTCTAACTATATCCACTGTAATTACTTATCCATTAGATAAAACCCCACAAGTAATATTTTATCACAAGGTATTTATATAACTATATTACTTTTTAGTTAAGTTAAGTAAAAGCCTGCTAGTACTAGGCGCATATCACCATTACTAACAGGCTTTTCTCATTTAAAATACTATTTTATTAGAGATTTTCCTGTCATCTCTGTTGGAATCTCTACACCTAAAACTTGTAGCATAGTCGGAGCTATATCTGCTAGAACTCCACCTTCTCTTAATTCTTTTGCATCCTTAGCAACATATACAAATGGTACTGGATCAACAGTATGAGCTGTCATTGGATTACCTGTTGAGTAATCTATCATTTGTTCAGCATTACCGTGGTCAGCAGTTATAAATACTGTACCTTCTTTTTCTAATACTTTATCTATAACTTTTCCGAGGCACACATCTACTGCTTCTATAGCTGCTTTTGCTGCTTCGAATACTCCTGTATGACCTACCATATCTGGGTTTGCAAAGTTTAATATAACAACATCGTACTCATCGGTATCTAATCTTGCTAATAATTCATCTGTAACCTCGTATGCACTCATTTCTGGCTTTAAGTCATAAGTTGCTACTGCTGGTGATTTTATTAATGCTCTATCCTCGTTCTTATTTGGTTCTTCAACTCCACCGTTAAAGAAGAAAGTTACGTGAGCATATTTTTCAGTTTCAGCTATTCTTAATTGTTTTAATCCAAGCTTGCTCACATATTCACCTAAAGTGTTGTCTAAGCTTTGTGGTCCAAAAGCAACATCAACTCCTTGAAGTGTTGAGTCATATTCAGTCATTGTTACAAAAACAAGGTTTAATGTTTCTCTTTGGAATCCAGCGAATTCTTTATCATTTATAGCTCTTGTTATTTCTCTTGCTCTGTCTGGTCTGAAGTTAAAGAATATTACTGAATCGTTATTCTTAACATTAGCATTTTCTACCAATACTGTTGGTAAAACGAATTCGTCAGTTTTGTTGTCATTGTATGACTTGTCTACTGCTTCTAAAGCACTGCTTGCTGTTTCACCTTTTCCTAATACAAGGGCATTATAAGCAAGCTCTACTCTTTCCCATCTATTATCTCTATCCATTGCATAGTATCTTCCTGATACTGTAGCTATTTTTCCTACTCCGATTTCCTTCATGTAGTTTTCTATTTCAGTTACATATTCTTTTGCTGATGATGGAGGTACATCTCTTCCATCTAGGAAAGCATGTACATAAACTTCTTTTACACCTTTA
>JAUZPI010000137.1 GCA_030706015.1 Bacillota bacterium | reverse complement strand
CTCATAGATTGTACCTATTCCGGAGGTATTAATGAATAGTCCATCTACTCCTCCCTTTTCTACAACCTTAGTATCGCCAGCTACTATTTGAACTCCTGCTTCCTTTGCAGCATCAGCCATAGATTTTACAATAGTCTCTAACCTTTCAATTGAAAATCCTTCTTCAATGATAAATGCACTGGTTAGATACAAAGGTTTAGCTCCGCTCATGGCTAAATCATTTACTGTACCGCAGACTGCAAGCTTCCCAATATCACCACCATTAAAAAATAATGGATTAACTACGAAAGAATCAGTAGTAAAAGCAATTTTGCTAGTGTTTAATTTGAGCTGCGCAGAGTCATTCATTTCACTTAAAATTTCATTGTTAAAATATTTTAAAAACAAATCATTAATTAAACCATTTGTTTGTTTTCCTCCGCTGCCATGACTTAATGATATTTTTTCTTCCATGATGTACCTCCTAGCTTAATTTAATAATTATATCTATAGTAAGCTGCACAAGTACCCTCCGAAGATACCATGCAAGAACCTACTGGATTTTCTGGGGTGCAGGCCTTTTTAAATAAAGGACATTCAAAAGGAGTTATCTTCCCCTTAAGTATTTCACCGCATCTGCAGCCCGGACTTCCATCATAATCTTTATAATCTATTTTAAAATGCTTTATAGCATCAAATTCCTCATATACTTTATTGAAGGCATATCCGCTGTTTGGAATAGTACCTATCCCTCTCCATGTACTATCAGTAACTTGAAAAACTTTATTCAAGTATTCTAATGCTTTAGGATTACCATACTCTTTCACAATTCTTGTATACTCGTTAACTATGTTATAATCCTGATTATTTATCATAGTTATAAGAGTATTCAAACCCTTTAGTATGTCTAAAGGTTCAAAACCAGTTATAACTCCAGGTATATTGTATTTACTACTTAAGAATTCATAAGGTTTTTTACCTATAACAGCACTAACATGACCTGGAAGTAAGAAACCATCAATATTAATTTCCTTATCCTCTACAAGTGTTTTCATTGCTGGTGGAACTATCTTATGAGCAGTTAAGAAAAATAAATTTTTAATTCCCAGCCTTCTTGCTTCTATAGCTGTTACTGCAGTCATAGGTGTGGTTGTTTCAAAACCTACAGAAAGGAAAACTATTTTCTTCAATAAATTATTCTGTGCCAAGGTTAAGGCATCCATTGGTGAATATACAATTCTAATATCAGCACCCTCGGCCTTTCTTTTCATTAAAGAAGTTTTTCTTCCAGGAACCCTAATCATATCTCCAAAGGTTGCAACTATAACATCTTTGTTTGATGTTAGTTCCAAAGCAGTATCAATATAACTTTGAGGAGTAACGCATACAGGACATCCTGGCCCAGAAATTAATTTTATATTTTGAGGAAGTATATCCCTTACTCCATGTTTAAATATGGCCATAGTATGTGTACCGCATACTTCCATTATATTTATCTGTTTATCTCTGTTATCCTGTATCGATTTCACTAAGCTTTTAGCATAATCTCCGTTTCTAAATTCATCAACAAATTTCATTTTCTGATAGCTCCTTTATTATCTCAAGGGTTTTGGCAGCTTCATCTTCATCTATTGTTTGTATTGCACAGCCAGCATGAACTAGGACATATTGTCCAACTTCTATATCTGGAACAAGATGCATAAAAACTTCTCTTCTCATATTACCTATTTCAACTTCACCTTTATAATTATCTACATTTAAAACCTTTCCTGGGACTGCTAAGCACATATTAATACCTCCTTAACTTTGAATTTTATTCTTATCCTTAACTAATCTTCTTCTCTCTGCAAAATAAACAATCCATATACTTATTTCATATAAAATTAATACAGGTGCAGCCGCTAATATACAGGTTACTAGACCAGCATTGAATATAAATAATCCCTCCAGAGTCAAAGTAAATATAATTATATATCTTCTCCACTTTCTAAGCTTCTTGGAACTTAATAAGCTCATCTTCCCCAAAAGTATTATTATATAAGGAATAAGAAAAACAACACCTATAAAAAAGGAGAAAATACCAATAAAATTGAAATATGTACTTCCTAAAAGCAAAGGAGTCATATAGCCTTGTCCATAAGATATCAGAAAGCTAAGTGTACAAGGCAATAGTAATATATAACCAAAAGTCATACCAGCAAATAATAAAATAATTATAAAAACTAAATTTTTATATAATAACCTTTTCTCTTTCTTAGTCAACCCTGGATTAATAAATGCTGCAACCTGATACAATATAATTGGACTTACAAACATGGCCCCTGCAAAAAGTGATATTTTCATTCTTGTTGTGAATCCCTCTGTTATAGAAAAATAGACAAGATCCAAATTGAACTTTGCTATAGGTGACATTAATATTTTTATTAAATAATCCACCTTATCGTATACTAGCCCTGCAGCTACAGCCACACAAACAATAATTATAATAAGCCTTCTTCTTAATTCACTAAGATGATCCACCACAGACATCTCTTTAATATTTTCTCCAGCCATGTATCCACCTCTAAATTAAATACTTATGCACTCTTAGGTAATCCCCGTGAATTTTTTCTCTTATCACTTTTTTCTAATAGATATATACACCAAATGCTAATTTCATACAAAGCTATTATTGGTAATGTTACTAAGGTAAAGGTGAATGCATCCAATGAAGGTGATATAAACGCTACGGTGATAAGAGAGCACATTATTGCAAACTTCCTTTTACCCTCTAACATTTTATAATTGACTATGCCTATTCTAGATAAAGCTATTAATATTAGCGGAAGTTCAAAAAGAATTCCCACCCCTAATATCAAAGTTCCTATAAAAGAAAAATAATCACTACCTGATAAATTTGCCTTCATAAAACCATTACCGCAATCTATCAAAAATTTTATTGTTGAAGGTAATAAAAATTTATATCCAAAAAGAGTTCCTCCCATAAACAAAAGTACAGCTATTGGAATTACTACAAAATACAACAACCTTTTAGCCTTCTTACTAAGTCTTGATGCTGACATCACTACCAGTACATAGGCTATTATAGGAGCAGAGATTACCACTCCTCCCAAGAAAGCCACTTTCATTTTCGCCATAAATCCTTCAACAGGAGTCATAAAATATAATTTAATTCCGTTAAGAGGCTTCGTTAAAATTTTTATAATGTAGTCTGCTTCAAGATATGTTAATGATGATGCAATAATAACAATGAAAATCATTGTTATTATTGCTTTTCTAAACTTTTCTAGAAACCTTACTGTCTTAACAATTTGCTCACTCTTTACCATATGAATACTCCTACTGTACTTCCTTTTTCTCTTCAGCTTTTGTTACAGCAGGTTCTTCTTTAGTTAGTTCATTCGAGGCCTTTTTAAATTCTTTTATTGCCTCTCCCACAGATTTACCTACTGATGGAAGTTTACCTGGTCCAAAAACCACTAAAGCAATTACTAAAATAACAATTAATTCTGGAAAACCTATTCTAGGCATAATTTTCTTCCTCCTAAAAATCTATTTATATATTAAGAATTCTTCTTTTCCTTAACTCTATCTTTTAACCATGAGCTTAAATTATCTATTCCTTCATCCTTTATACAGCTGACCTCAAAGGTAACAGCATTAGCATTTAAGGAATTTATATCTCTATAAAACTCTTCTTTATTAAAATTAGTGTAAGGCAGCAGATCTATTTTATTTAATATAACCGCTCCGCTCTTTTCAAACATTAAAGGATATTTCAATGGCTTATCATTTCCTTCTGTGGTACTCAAAACAGAAATCTTTATATCTTCACCAATTTCAAATTCAGCAGGACATACAAGATTTCCAACGTTCTCTATTACAAGAAGATCAATGTTTTCTAAATCCAATGAATTAAGTGAGTTCTTAATCATATCACCATCTAAATGGCATGCTCCTCCAGTATTTATCTGTACCACTGGCACACCTTGTGCTTCAATTCTTTCTGCATCTTTTGTCGTATAGATATCTCCTTCAATTACAGCTATCTTTATATCATTCTTTAGTCTGCTGATAATCTTTTCAAGTATTGAGGTTTTACCTGAGCCAGGAGAACTCATTAAATTAATAACATATATCCCCTTTTCATCCAGCTTTTTTTTGTTTTGTGCAGTTATTTCATCATTTGTTTGAAGTATATTAGTTACCACCTTGATTTCACTCATTCTCTATTCTCCTTCAATCGTATTAACATAAAGTTCGTATCCACTTAAAATGTTAGTGGAAAATTTATTACAGCTTGGACATAGCTTATTAAAATGATCTATTGGAAATATAATACCGCAATCATTACACCCAGCTGTTGCCTCCACCTTCTCGATTAAAAACTCAGCTCCTTCTGCTATAGTTCCTTTAGATACTCCATTGAAGGCAAAAACTAGTGCATCTGACATTACTCCTGATAACTCACCGATTTTTATAGTGATTTTGTGTATATTTTTAAAATTATGCTCTTTAGCTTTTTCTAAAACAATGTCCATAGCACTTTCCATTATTGAGACCTCATGCATATTACTCACCTAACCTACATTTTGTTCTTCTATGTTTAACTCCATTTTAACCAGTTTTATAATTTCAGGTATCTTAACTTGCATAGTTTTTGTCATTTCCGTATCCAAACATATTTTTTCTGGCTCTATTCCGAATATAGTTACCTTAGGAAACTTACCCATCATATTTGCCATTTTAACTACATCAAGTATTTGGACATCGTGTATAGATAAATTTTCTTTTTTATAATCCTTAATATCTTCAGTATTAATTTTATAAATAGTACCGGGCTCATACCCAGCTCTAAGACAATCTATAACTATTACCCTGCTGTAATCCAAAAAAAATCCTAAGGTATCAAGTGTAGAAGTACCCCCATCTACTAATTCAATAGTAGATGGAAGTTTTTCATTTTCTAGCTGTTTTATTGTATATACTCCTACACCGTCATCTTTCAAGAGTATGTTACCTATTCCAATGATGACAGTATTTTTCATAACTAAGCTCCTAAAGGTTGCACTATAAACTTAGACATTTCAACTCCATCTGGTGACATTACATGTACTGAACAGCCTGTACATGGGTCAAAGGAGTGAACAATTCTTAATAATTCTACTGGTTGAGTTGTATCAGCTACATGAGTTCCTATGAGAGCCTTCTCTATTGGTCCAACATTACCGCTGTCATCCATCGGTGATGCATTCCAACAGGTTGGAGTAACAATTTGATATTTTGATATAGTTGAACTCGCTACTGATACCCAATGTCCAAGTGCCCCTCTTGGCGCTTCAGTCAAGCCTATTCCACTACCTGAGGCTGGTGTACCTATATTTGTATATCCGCTTGTACCCGTTACTATTTGATTAATCCAGTTACTCATATTGCTAGCTATCTTAGCAGTTTCAGTATATCTAGCCATATGTCTATCCATTACTGATACACCATGGGTATAATCTCCACTTACCCAAGTTCTTGCTAATGAACCTGCTTCATAAGGCTGTCCATTGTACCTTGGCGCCTTAAGCCATGTATACGCTCCATTTTTTCCGTAACTTGGAGTAGTAGTTTCACTTGCTGGATTTATACCTGATGGTGATGAATACCAAGAATATCCTACATATTCTTGAATATTAGCTTGATTAAAGCCTCCTACTGTTCCATTGGTTACAACACCTGCAGGGAATAACTTGCTTCCAGAGGTATTTGTGTCAAATACACCGTAGGATATTAGATTTCCGTAGCCCTTACCTACGCTATAATAATCACTATATGTTGAGGCCAGTTTATTAACATCTGCTTGATATGTATTTGTAATAAAGTTTGTTATTGTAGTTAAATAATTTTTGAAGTTGGTAATATCTGTTGAGGATGGTATAGCAGTTACTCCACCTGGTACAATGTTTGCTGGATGCGGAAGTTTTCCTGAAAATATAGCTGCCATTTCATGAGCTTGTCTTCTAATTGATAACGCTGTTGTATAATTATTAACTAAGGTTTGGCTATCTGTTGAATTGAATCTGAAATCTTGACTATAGCCTGGAGTCCATGGATGCATTTGCGGTCCTTGAACATAGTCCATTAACGCTAAATGATAAAAGTGAAGAATATTACTTGATATAAAGTTTGAAGCTTGTATGAGATCTCTTAAAAGTATGCCCTGCAGCGTAGGTGTAAAGCCCGCTGCTTGCTCTATTGCCTTTGATGAAGCTATAGCATGAGATACAGGACATAGTCCGCATATTCTTTGCGTTAAGAAAGCAGCATCCTTTGGTACTCTATTTAAAAGCATATTTTCAAAGTCTCTATAAAGTCCTCCAGAGGCTTGAGCTGCTGTTACATTATTATTTGAGTCAAGTGTTACATTTATCTTTAAATGTCCTTCTAATCTAGTAATTGGATCTAATACTAAAGTACTCATTTAAATCATCCCTTTCATCTTAAATTATTTATTAACTATTGAGTTAATGGATTTGTAGGGAAACTTGGATTTGCGCAACCGATACAGGGATAATTTGATATAGTACAGAAACTTACTCCATTATTCCACTTCATACTAGCACATACATTGTCAGTGCTTGGTCCTTTGCATCCTATTCCTCTATAACAACCAAATACACCTGGCTGACTCACTTGAGTTTGTCCTCTTCTTGGGCAATTTGAATGAATTAAACTATTATAATATTGAGTTGGTCTATTATAGGAATCTAATCTTGGCATACCACTTAGGATAAGATTTAGTAGTGTTTGTACCATGACAGTTGGATGTACTGGACAACCTGAAAGATTTATTACTTGATTTGTGGTTTTGCCGCTTAGAATTGTTTGTACTGATTGACAAGAAGTATTATTAGAACCAGCTGCAGGTACTCCTCCAAAGGATGCACAAGTTCCTGCTGAGACTACATATTTAGCCATAGGTCCATATTTGAGAACTGCCTGCTGCATTGTTAGAGGAGAACCATTTTGTTCACCGATTATGCAGTAATTTCCGCTTGCACCTGTGGGAACTGCTCCTTCAATTACTAGTATGAATTGTCCATTGTAAGTATTAGCGCATTGATCAAGAGTCTGCATTGCTAAATCCCCTGAGGCGGTCATAAGAGTTGTATTATACTTCATGCTTATTTTGTTTAAAAGTACATCATCAATAGTAGTAGGATTTGTAACATTTAGAGTTGATATTGTACAGCCAGAACACCCAGCTCCATTAAGCCATATAACTGGCGGATCTGTTTCTGCTGCAAGAACTGTATTGACCTTGTCCATATCAAGTTCCAGATTTAAAGCTACAGCTGTAGCCACTGACCACTTTAAAAAGTCTCTTCTACTAATTTTCATAGTAACACTCCTTATTATTGTTTATATATATAATCCATGCATGGTTTATAACGGTATTCTCAAAATTGAATATGAACTAACATTAAATAACATAAGGTGTAATCACATAACAAGAATAAAGTTTAATTCTTTTTTTAATCCATTTAATCTTTTTATAGTGCTATCATTATAATAATGACAATATATTGCAATTTCAAGCATAAAAATGAGTTTTTTACAAATATGTTACACCATCCAAATAATGCAAGTATTTTTCGAAATATTCATTCAATTTAAAATAATGTATGAACAAAAAACCTTTCTTCAGTATCATTAATGTTGTTTTTAATTTATTTAAATTTTCCTCGATTTATTCTACTATATTCTACAAACTTTTTAGTTAACTTCATGTTACCTTGATGTTAACTTATTACTTCAATGAATGTTTTTTCACTAGATATTCCTAATATATTAATCAGGAATATTTCCCCATAAACTTAAAAAAAAAGACCCTTAACATAGTCCACGAAATATGGATTATGCTAAAAGCCTCGTCCTGCTAAATCAAGTTTAGTAAAAATACGTCAATTCATCATGATTTCTAAACAGTCTGCTTATGATAATTTTTTTATTATATCTTCTAGAGTTAACAATCTTATATTCATGGGAAAATTATTATTTAAAGCACATATAGCTATCTTATAATCTGTATCTATATTATACTGTTTAAAATAATAATTCAGCATCTCACCCTTAGATTGAACTGTTATGTCACTACTATGAAAACTTATTGCGAAAGAATCTAAGGGTATAGATAAACCTTTGCCAATAGCCTCTATATAACTTTCTTTAAGCGTTCAAAGTTCAAAAAACTTACCAACCTTTCACAACCAGTCTTATTAATGATATATGTATATTCTTCCTCTGAAAAAAAACGTTCTGCAATCTCCAATTCCATTGGCTGGACTAGTTCAACATGTACTCCCACACTTCTGTTGTCAATTGCACATAATACCCACTGTCCTGAATGGCTAAGATTAAAATGAACATTTTTATTACCTTTTAAAAGAGGCTTTCCATATTCATTTGTGGTAAATTCTATCAATTTATTATCAATTTTTAATTGACTGCAAATAATAGCTCGTACCAAAACCTCTGCCAATAATGATCTATGTGCATCTTCCCAGAATTTATATCTTTCTATTTTTTTCGTTTTTCTTCTGCTATATATGATAAAAGTAACTTGTACTCTAATGACTCGATTTTTTCAGTTAATTTAACTGCATATATTTCCATAATTACTTATATAACCTCCCATATCAGTATTATCCCGCAAACACATGCCAATTACGGCCATTGTTATTATCCCAGTAATCTTTACATTAAGTATTTTAGTATCTCCCTAAGTGTATATTCTTCTTCTGCTTCAAGCTCTTTTAATAATCTTTTTATTTTTTCTGATGCTTTATTATCCTTTAGCATATATGATTTTATTACTAAATTTCTTATAAGCAACGCTTTCTTCTCTATTTTTTCATAGGAACTATAATACTCTGCTATACTGGTTATTTTGCATTTTTCTTCAATATACTTAAGCCTTAACAACATACATTTTTTAT
>JAUZPI010000136.1 GCA_030706015.1 Bacillota bacterium | reverse complement strand
TTTTAATTGGTTCACAAATTCATTTCAAATTGGCACCAAAGGCATTGAAAAAAGGTGTATTATTGATATCAGGTAAATTTATTGTAGGTGCGGGTATTGGTATTTTCGTAGGAAAAGTTTTTGGACCTGCAGGAGTATTAGGTTTATCACCATTAGCTGTTCTTGCGGCATTAACAAATTGTAATGGCGGCTTATATGCATCACTAGCTTCACAGTATGGTGATGAAACAGATGTAGGTGCGTATGCTTTATTGTCTATAAAAGATGGTCCATTCTTTACATTAGTTGCATTAGGTGCATCAGGACTTGCTCAAATTCCATTTATGTCACTTGTAGCAGTATTAGTACCAATATTAATAGGAATGATTTTGGGAAATCTTGACAAGGATATGAGAGCTTTCCTTGGAAGCAGTAAATTATTATTAATTCCATTCTTCTCTTTCCCATTAGGTGCAGGAATGAATCTTACAACTATTGTAAAGGCTGGAGGTCCTGGAATAATACTAGGAGTGGTAGCTGCCTTCACTGGTATAGGAGCATATATACTTCTTAAGTTATTTAAAGAAGAGCCCATAATTGGACTAGCAACAGGATCAACAGCAGGAAATGCTGTAGCTACTCCAGCAGCTGTTGCGGCTGCTGATCCATCCTTAGCTGCTATAGCAGCAATAGCTACTGCTCAAGTTGCAGCAGCATGTGTAGTATCTGCTATTGTTTGTCCATTTATTGTTTCCTATGTATTCAAACTGATGAGAAAGAATAAAATGAAAAAGATGAACAACGGAACTTCAATGCCTAAAGTAGGATTGCAGCACTAAGTTTAAATAACCATTAAATAAAAACACGGAAGCATTTTTCCGTGTTTTTTAAGCATTATAATATTTATAGGAAGTGATGATAAATATGAGGAAGGCAATGAAGCTGCAAACAAAGATTACCTTATTGATTATTACAGTTGTGTTTGTTTCAATATCAATAATCATTTCTTTTGTGGTGTCATGGATGACGGGAAATATTGAAGATAAGGCTAGAACTAATATAATGAATGTAGCTGAGATGATAGCACACTCCAAAGAGATAATAGATAAGCTTCAGGCTAGAGACCCTAATAGAAGGATTGAACCTTATGTTAATACGCAGCTTAAGCATTTGCAGCAGATTCAGTACATAACTGTAGCGGATAGTGAAGGAATTAGATATTCTCATCCTAATCCTGCAATGATAGGGAAAAAGTTTGTGGGAGGTAACTAACAGTTACAATATAGTTATAAAATCTTATAAAAACATATAAAGATTTTATAACTAGTAAAAATTGTTGACAGCCTCCCAAGTTCGTAAAGAGCTTGGAGTGATAGATAAGAAAGCTATCCAAAATCCTTTGAATTGCTGGAAGTCCTTAAAGTTAGCTAAACCACAAAGTAAGTATGAAATAGAACTAGGCTTGATGGTTACGAAAGTAGAAAAAATTAGCTAAATGGCACAAGGTTAAATCCTAAATGCTGAAGCAAACGTAAAAAATGTTTGTCTATAATAGGTAATCAGCAGCGAAGCCTCGAAGAGAGGAACGTTCAACGACTATCCCATGATGGGAGTACACTGAAGTCAGTGGAAGTGGAGGACACCTATTCTTGGTGATGATATAGTCTACGCTTATATGAAAGTATAAGAAGTTCATAGGCGTTACAAGGCCTTGAGAACTGCATATACGTAACGAGTATGTGTGAATATGCATAAAACTTGTAAAAGACTCTAAGTATATATAAATTTAAAGTAATCTTTTAGTTTCAAAGGCTAATCTATATCCTATACAGGAACCCCTTTTTAGTATAATCGAATGTATGTTTGGCTATACTAACTATAGGAAGGAGGTGACCTGTTTGATAAAAGCTGTAAAGATTAGGTTGTTACCAACTAAAGAACAAGAAGTATTAATGTTTAAGTCCTGCGGTGTTGCAAGATTTGCTTATAATTGGGGACTTGCGAAGTGGGAGGAAGAATATAAGCAGGGATTAAAACCTTCAAGGCTAAGCGTAAAAAAGGAATTCAATAATACCTTAAAAAAGGATGAAAAGTACATCTGGCTCTATGAAGTGAGCAGCCAAATAACTGTGCAGGCTTTTAAAGATTTGGATTCTGCTTATAAGAACTTCTTTAAAGGGTTATCTAAATATCCTAAATTTAAAACTAAGAAAAGATCAAGGCAATCCTTTTACGTTAGATATGATAGGATGAATATCAAGGACGGGACAGTTAATATTGAAAAGATAGGTAAGGTAAAATATAAAACCAATTATGACATACCTTTCTTAAGCAAATATAATAATCCTAGATGTCATTATGACGGTAAATACTGGTATATGACCTTTGGATTGGAGCGAAGCGAGAATCAAGCTGAGCTAAACAAAGGTTTAAGTATAGGAATAGATTTAGGAGTTAAGGAATTAGCGGTAATAAGCTGTTTAGATAAGCCTGTTAAAAACATTAATAAATCAATGAAGATTAGGAAACTAAAAAAGAAACTAAAAAGATTACAAAGACAACTATCAAGGAAATATGAAGCAAATAAAAATGGAATTATCTATGTAAAAACAAAAAATATCATCAAGCTTGAAAAGCAAATTAAATTGATTCATAGAAAACTTACCAATATAAGAAACAACCACATACATCAGGCAACCAGCTGTATTATAAAGCTAAGACCATATATAGTGGTTATGGAAGATTTAAATATCAGTGGAATGATGAAGAATAAACATTTGGCAGAAAAGATTGCAGAGCAGAAGTTCTATGAATTCATCAGACAGATAAAATATAAATGTGAGTTTAATGCAATAGAGTTTATACATGCAGATAGATTCTATGCTTCCAGTAAGATATGCTCCTGCTGTGGAAGCAAGAAAGAGAATTTAAAGCTGAAGGATAGAATATATATCTGTGATAAATGTGGTTTTACCATAGATAGAGATAAAAATGCTTCAATAAATCTTGGTAGATATAAACAGAGTTCTTAGTGTCAAGGACACTTGGAAATCGTTATCCAGGGACGTGGCAACCGTTATCTCCCGATTATAGAAAGGGAGTATTACGGCTGGTAGTCATCGGATAAATTAGCATAAGTTAAATAGAGAACTGTGCTAATATGTAGGGTGCGTTGTACCCGAATTTAAGCCCTTTGAGTGTCACACCAAACTAGAGTAGATAACAGTTTTTTAAATTGAAATAGGATACGTTGAAAAGGGAATAAAAAATAAAAATTATATATATTTATAGATCTTTATAAGTTTTATGCAACGGAGATGAGTATCGAGTTATTAAAAAGGGAGAAACATATATTTCTGAGGCTAAGGGCACCCTTGGAAGGTCATTGAGAGCTTTTACTCCTATATATGATGCTAATAATAAACAAATAGGCTTTGTTTCTGTAGGTACTCTTACCAGTAATATTGAAACAGCTAAGCATAAAGCAATTTTATATATAATATTGATTGGTCTTGGAGGGCTTATGGCGGGATCAATAGGTGCTTTTTTATTAGCAAATAATATAAAGAATATTTTAATGGGACTTGAACCAGAGGAAATAACAAGGCTGTATAATGAGAAGATGGGAATTATTGATGCTATTCACGAAGGCTTGATAGCTGTTGATCATATGGGAAGAATAACCCTAATAAATGATGCAGCCCTAAATATATTACATTATGAAAATAAGATTGATAAGGATAAGATTATTGGTCAGAATGTAGAAGAAGTAGTTCCAAATACCCGTATGATTAATGTATTAGAAACGGGTAAATCTGAATTTGAAAAAGAGCAGAGGATAAATAATACCATGATAGTGACAAATAGAATTCCTATAATGAATAAAGGTAAGGTTGTAGGAGCTATTGCCAGCTTTAGGGATAAAACTGAAGTGACTAGATTAGCAGAAGAGCTCACAGGTGTCAAAAAAATGGCATGGTCTTTAAGAGCTCAGAATCATGAATTTATGAATAAGCTTCATACCATTGCAGGACTTATACAGCTGGAAGAGTATGACGAAGCTCTGCAGTTTATATCAGATGTGGCCAAGGTAAGAAGTAATATAAGCAATATATTAACAGAGAATATAAAAGATCCATCTTTATCAGCTTTATTGCTGGCAAAGTATAATAAAGCTGAGGAAAGCAGAGTTAAATTAAAAATAGACGCAAATTCAAAACTTACAAAACTGCCTCAGTATATGACCTCTGAAGAAATTGTATCAGTTGTAGGGAATTTAATAGAAAATTCTTTAGATGAAGTTAAAAATGATGGCACTGGACTTATATATGTAAAAATAGTTGAAAAGGATGAATTTCTAAATATAACAGTGAAAGATAATGGCGGCGGAATTCCGTTAGATTATAGGGGGAAAATATATGAACAAGGCTTTTCAACAAAGGAAGGACAGCGTGGGCATGGTATGTATATTGTAAAGAAAATAATCGATGATTATAATGGTACAATAAGTTTTGATGTAGATGAAGGTGTTCATTGGAAGATAAATGTACCTATGGCAAGGGGGTAAAAGCTTGATTGAGGTAATGATTGTAGAAGATGATCCAATGGTGAGGGAAATAAATTCTAAGTTTCTAAAAAGAGTAGAAGGCTTTGTTTTGTATAAAGCAGTTGCTAATTTAGAGGATGCAAAAAAATTTACAGAGGCTAAAAAGCCGGATTTGATTCTGCTTGATGTATATCTTCCTAAAGAAAATGGCATTGATTTCTTAAAGTGGATAAGAGCACAGGAGAAAGATATAGATATTATTTTAATTACGGCAGACAAATCTCTTGAAAGAGTACAGGAGGCCTTTAGATATGGAGTTGTAGATTATCTTATAAAGCCTTTTAGTTTTGAAAGGTTCAAAGAATCTCTTACTCAATTTAAAGTTAGGTTTAATCAATTTAAGAAACATGATGAAATTGAACAAAAAGATTTAGATAAATTAAAGCTAGGCTCTGGTACTTCTCAAAATGAAGAGGATTTTGCTAAGGGTCTTAATAAATATACTTATAGAAGTATATGGGAGGAAATAGATAAAAGTAATTACGAGGATTTTACAGCGGAGGATTTAGCGGAAAAGTTAGGTATAGCAAGAGTAACCGTGAGAAGATATTTAGAGTATATGGAAAAAGAAAATAAAGTAGAAAAATTAGTAGAATACGGTAAGGTGGGCAGACCGCAGCATAAGTACCGCAAGATTTAATAAAAGAGTTTATATATAATCGTAAGAAATTAGAACATTTTTTATAGAGCAATTTGAAAATTCCCCGTATCTCGGTGACATTAGATTAATGGAAGCATATGCAGATGTAATGAAGTAAAATGGAAGCACTCGACGGAAGTTTGTTGCGCTTGGGGGTCGATTCCCTTGACTTATACCAGATGCATGCTCCACCAGCTAAAAACAGCATAACAGAATACATGGATGTTATGACTAATGCTGTTAAAGCTGGAAAGGTACGTGCAGTAGGTGTGTGTAATTTTTCCGAAAAGCAAATACGTGAGGCTCACGCAGCACTTGAGAAACACAAATAACTGGATAGCCTCGTTGCCTAGCAATTATATTTAATTATTTATTGATTTATTTCCAAAATTTGTAATATAATATTTGAGTGAGTGAATTGCGGGACTGTGCAATTTGCGTATAGCATTAGAAATAATTGTGTTTACATGCAATAGGAAGCTTGGCAGAGCTACTTATTGCATTCTTTTTTGTCAAGATTTAATGTGATTTCAGAGGAAAACTCATCTTTTTTCAAGGTTGTTTTTGCTTGAAACAACGCTTTCATTATTTCCTGTTTATAGCAAAAGCCAAGCAGCATGGCAACAATTCCTAGCATTGTAATACATAGAATAGTAATAATAAAATCTAGATTCATAAGACCACACTCCTTTTATAATTATATGGATAGGTGCAATCCGCTCACTTCTCGAATAGAGTTTAGAAAGTAATATATGCTTGTAACTCAATTGTAGCATATATTCTTTTAGAACATAGTGAACATTTCACAAAAGACCCAAATCTTGTTATTAATTTTTGCAAAAAATTTAAGTATGTTAAATAAAATATTCAATTTTAAAGAGGTATTTCAAAACAGATATAGAATATTTAATTAAGGATAAATCAATACGAAGGGGTATGATAACTATATGTACAATATATTAATTTTAGAAGACGATTGTATTCAGTTGAAAACCCTATCAGAGATTATAAAACAATCAGGCGAAATGTATCATGTATATGAGACAACCAATACTACAGAGGCTTTTAAGATAGCCCAGCAAAAGATGATTGATATTTTCTATGTTGATATTAATTTAAAAAATGAATCAGGTCTTAAATTTGCTCTCGAAATAAGAAAAATAGAAAGATATAAACTAAACTGGATAGTATTTGTGACAATTTACAAGGAGTATATGCTTTCAGCCTTTAAGAAAATCCACTGTTATGATTATATATTAAAGCCTTATAATAAGGAAAACATCCAAAGGATAACAAAGCTTCTGTTATCAGACAGCAGTGAACAGGCTACTGTTACGGAAATTAGTGAAAGATTTATAATTGTCCCAATAAAGAACATCCAGGTAAAAATATTTGTTAATGAAATAATTTTCGTGGAAGTCTTTATTAGAACCTCAATAATTCATACTGTAAACGGTTCCTTCACTATAGATTATTTATCCCTTAAGAAATTAAATTCAATGATAGATGATAAGAATATCTTTCAGAGCCATAGGTCCTATTTGGTTAACATAAAATATATCAATAAAATAGAAAAAACTAACAATAAAGTTTCTTGTAAGATTTATTTTTGTAATACTGACGAAACTGCATTGTTAGGAAACAACTATAAGAAATGTATAATGGACAAGTTTAATAATGCTATAGGTGGGGGAGATAAATGAACAATTATAAGTTATTCATCTTAACATTTCTAGAAGTAGGAAGTTTTATGCTGCTGTGGAACAGGATTAATAAAAAATATGAAAAGAGGTTATATAAAAGTACTTTCATTGTACTTTTTACTTCATTAATAGTTCTAATTACAAATAATATTTATCCACCGTTGCAGTTTTCTGTTAATTATCTGTTTTTACTTCTAGCCATTAAGCTGACGTTTAAAAAAAATATAAAGCATTTATTATTAGAGTTTGGCTTGCTTATGGCTATTTTTGGTACAATGCAAATTATCATAATAATTATGCTTAGATTGCCTATTCGAGCCTTTATGGTGAAGGATGATTTCGTATATTTACTTATTGCTAACCTCATTTGCATACTTTTAAGTTTTTGTATATACAAATATGTACATTATGGAAAATTAAAATTTTTTTTTAGACAGGAAAGTTCTAAAATATACTTTTTTTCCGTGAATCTTCTCATGTATATATTTATTGCAAAGTGGACATGGAATTTTAAAAGACTTGAGTTTTTGGATGAGATTGCGCTGTATCTTGTCATTCCTATAATATTCATCCTAGCAAATTTATTTTTGCTTATGTATGAGATGAAAAACAATGAAATAAAGAAGTCACTGGAAAATTATCAGAAATACTCTCCAGTAATATCAAAGCTATTAGAAGATGTAAGAAGGAGACAGCACGATTTTAAAAATCATTTGAATACTGTTCACAGCCTTGTTCTAGTATCCGATGAAAAGAATTTAAAGGAAACCATGGCACGATATATAGATTCTCTTAATACTTCCTTGGAAAGTATGGAGAATTTACTTCAAATAGATAATACAGTGGTAGCTGCCATTATCTACAATAAAATAAATGAGGCTGCAAAAAATAATATTGAGTTTAAGTATATTATTCAAGGGGACTATAAGCTTTCCTTTAAGGATCATGAACTTTCAGAGATTTTAAACAATCTTTTGGATAATGCTTTTGACGCTGTTTTAAATTCAAAAAGTGATTTAAAAAAAGTGTTCTTAAATATAGGTTATCTAGGAGAGAATTGTATTATAGAAATCGGAAATACAGGGGAAAGAATAGACTTTAATGATATCGGCAAGATCTTTAATGCAGGATATACTACTAAAGAAGGAGAGAATCGTGGATACCGGCTATATAATGTAAAAAAGATAGTTGAATCCTACGGAGCTAGAATTCAACTATCATTTGAAAATAACTATACAATTTTCAGCATTAAATTGATATAGATTATGCAGCTATTCGCCTTTCATGCATTTTGGAATTTCAGGCTCACCAAGAAAATGGAAGGAGCCATAGAATGTAAATACAACTGAAGTCACAGAGAGGCAAAGTGCACACAAAATGTTTTTTCCCTTGAAACCGTTAATCAATTTTTTCATAATGACCTCCTTAGTTTTTTTTTATTATCTTTTATAGGTCTCCTTACACTGCATATTGGAGCTCTGACTAAAATTATCACAAAACTAGCTATGCCCACAAGCAAATAGTATACTACTGGCAATCTAGGGATTTGAGGCTGCCTGCCTTAAGCAATGAAATACTGGACAATACATAATATAAGTGTTGTTATAGATTTTTGTGTTATAAGATAAATACGAAGTTTGATTTTGTCACAATGCAGTTAAAGATAAAATTCTTGTGGTAATTATATGGAACCTCAAATAAAAAGTATAAAGAATTCATAACAGCTGCCGATAATTATAGTATATGGATATATTTGATTTAAGTTGTAATTATTACAAAGTATGGGCAATGTACAGGGAGGTAAGTTAAATGAAAAAAAAATATTTAAAACCTTTGGCAGCATCGATATTACTTTTATCTATGAATTTGACACAGATAACTGCATTTGCTGAAGAAGTTAAAACAAATCAACTTGGTGCAGGTAATGTAACTATAGAAAATAATGTAGGAATGGCAGATACAATTAATGTTTCCGGTGTTACAGAAGGTGCGATAATAAAGATATATAAAGATGCAGCAGGAGGAGCTGCAATAGCGACAACTAAAGTAGCAGCAGGGAAAACAGAAGCAAAATTAAGCGTACCTCAACTTGGAGTGGGAGCAGGAAGAGTATTTGTAACATTAACAAATCCTAGATGTTCAGAAAGTAATAGAACAGAATGTTCTTATACTGCAGAAGCTAAAACAA